>CAUTWR010000001.1:0-58912 GCA_963542105.1 uncultured Candidatus Saccharibacteria bacterium
GGCATTTGAATTGTTCTGGGGCTAATAATCCGGCGGCGGTTATGCAGCAGCAATCGATTGACTTACAAGGGTGTGTCTTTAATCCTTGGCCACTTGATAGTGAATTGTGGTCAACTACGCTGGGGATAGAACTATGAAATTGATAAAAAATTATCACACGCTTAAATTAGCTATTGTCATAAGTTTCATAACGCTGATAATGATATTGGTGTATGGATTCATGAGTTGGAAATCTTGGGAAAACGTTCAAAATGTAACAAAAAACACTAATGAAACAGAGAGTTCGCTGTTTATTAATTTACAAAAAGACAAACTATCTACTGAAAAATTGAACGAATATTTGGTTGATTTAAAGAATAAACGCCAAAGCTGCGATGTGGTATTTTTTATATTTTGGCAGAAGAACGTTAATACTAGATTTAAAAAGTATTCAGAAGAATGCAATAAATCAGTAGAGAAGATGAACCGAATTATACAGAGTATGGAGAAGATTGTCAGCTTTATGGAATTTGATAAGGAGTTGAGCGGTGAAATACGTACGGTGTCAGATGAGTTATCGAAGACCAAGCAAAATGACTTTATTGCTATGGAGAAAATATGGAATGGTGTAAAGAAGAGGTTGGAATCCAGAGAAGACGAGGTTGACTTACGTAAGTTAGTGATGAAGAGAATAGATGCTATTTTATTGGCTGTGCGTGATCTAAAGTTGGCTAACGAAAAGAAAGATAGCGACCAGTTTACTATAGCCAGGGATAAATTTACCGTGGCTATTAACGCCTGGATTGGCTTGCAAAATGAACTAACACAAGAATCTCAGATTAGGATAGATAATCTATTAAGGGAATTTTAGAATAAATCTACAATAAAAAACAGCCCTCTGAGTGATGGGCTATTTTTCTTCTCGAATCTCGCAGAAAACGAGAATTTTTTGTGGTGGAACTCATAATTTCTAAAGCTCCAACAGGTGCCGTCAATAACTGACTTTATTAGTATAGCTAACGCGTCAGTAAAATGCAATATTTTATTCACAATAAAAACTACTTATGTAAATATTGACAAAGCGTTAGTTATATGCTAGCATATAAACATAACACATATCATGTGTGATATATAAAGGTGAGGGTTTCCATTTAAATTTATGTGGAAATCTTTTTTAAAAATGGAGGAAAACCTTCCTATGGCAGGAACAAAGGCTGGCGGCTTAAAGGCTGCTCAAAAAAATCTAGCTCGCGATCCAGATTTTTATGCAAAAATTGGACGTAAGGGCGGTAAAAACGGTCGAACTGGTGGCTTTGCTGCAAATCCAGCTTTGGCTCGTATCGCTGGCGCTAAGGGCGGACGCATTTCACGCCGTACGAAAAAAGACGTACAAAAAATTGCAGAATAAGACCGCTCCAATCTCTTAAAATTAGCCTCCGTATGAGAGGCTTATTTTATTTGATATCTTTTAAGCTGGCAGGATTTTGCCTGATTTACGCGCCATTCTGAGTGGCAACTAATGCACTTGTAAGATGGGGAAGTGGTCTGTAATCCAACTGCGCCACACTGAGGGCAAAGACTGCGTTTGTGTAGCCAATCCCTATAGCTATCTAAAGAATCTTGAATGTTATCGTCGTCCATACTGAGGGTTAAGCCGTATTTTGACGCCAAAGTATCAACGGCATATTCCCAAGCGGATCTTTCCATCTCGATTAACTGGATATCATATTGATAATTTTTATGACCAAGTTTAGCATGGGCGATTTCGTGTAAAAGCTGCACTAAATCTTCTTGCGAATCTAATTTTTCGTAATAGACTGTTTGCAAATTAGGATTCCAGGAAAATACTTCACCCTTCTTGAATTGGAATTCTGGAAAATCGTGTTTAATTTGAGATAAGCTGACTGATGGCATTGTCGTAGCATCCGTATAATACAATTTCTTCTGGGTTAGGGGCGCTGATTATTTTTGGTACCGATATGGCGGCGGGTAAGTTTTCTGCCAGAAGACCGCTTAAAATATCTGAAAAATAGGATGTGAACACTCCCACGCTCCCGCCAATAACAACGACATCTGGTTGTGTAAAGGCGATGAGGGGTTGCAATCCAACTTTTATCCTATTGGCGACCTCTTCCCAGACTTCCAGGGGTGTGTCTGATGATAATTCGCCAAAAATTCTCTGGAAAACCCTACCTGCAGCAATCTCTTCCCAGGTGGTAATCTTGCCATTGTAATTCAAAGACATATGTCCACCCTCGCAGTCGCTAAGCTCTTTATGCAGATTTCCATCCAGAATCAGGGAAGTGCCAACGCCGGTCCCTAGGGTGATGTACAGACCGCATCTGGGAGTTTTGGGTAATCTGAGTATACTTGCCAGTCCTGCCATATTGGCGTCATTTGCAATGAATATTGGTATATTAGGAAAATATCGGGAAAGTAGCTCACGGATAGGTTGATTTTTCCAGCCGAGGTTTTGGCACCATACTGCCACGCCATCTTTAACCACTCCTGGCAGAGCCATAGAAATTGCGTCAATTGGCTTATCGTTCGTAATCAGGTGAGTTTGATCGGCGACGCGTTGAATGTATTGGTCTACGTTTTTAGGGGTGGGGAACTTAATGATATGCTTAGGATTTTTTTCCTCGTCAAAGCTGGCTACTAATGTTTTGGTCCCACCTGTGTCAACCGTAATAATCATATATTTATTATATCACCAGCTTTACTTATAAGAGGTCATTATGATATAATAAAGAAAATTTGAGTGGAGATGTAATATGAAGCGAACAAATCAGACTGGATCAATTGGAGTTTTTGTAATAGTAGGCGCTATTTTAGTGGCTATATCTTTGGCTGTTCTTTACGGAATTAGGCAGAATAATTTATCACAAGATGGATCGCCAATTTCTAGCGATTTGGTGGCATCAGAGAATAATAATAAGAATTCACAAAACAACAGCACATCTCGGCAGCCCGCAGATCAAAAAACGAATAGTCAGTCGGGTGGAAGAGGTGAGGCTCGAACCGACGTGAAGACTGAAGAGTCGAAAAAGACAACTCCTACATCTGAATCCTCTCAGTCTCAACAATCACCATCATCTACAACGCCAGCTCCTTCTAAGCAATCTGATAAAGGATTGCCAAAAACTGGACCAGAAGATGTAGCTGTTTCTGCAGTGGCTTTTGGTATTTTGGCGTTTTTGACGGTAGCTTATCAGCGATCTCGCTATCTGATCTAGCTTTGACTTCTATCTATCTGTTGTGATATAATTGTGATAATCTGTGGGGATATTTTTATTATGTCCCTGAAGAATAATATCAATTTTAAGGAAGGGGTCTTTAGAAGACTTATGGCAGACGCCAAAATTACAATGGATGACTTGCTGGCTCAAGCAGGTGATAATGTTAAACAACTTACTGTTGGTGAAACAGTTGACGGTACTGTTTTATCAGTAAAGAAGCACGAAATTTTAATCGATTTAGGACCTTTGGGTGTTGGCTTGGTTCCACGCCGCGAAGTTAGCCTTTCAAAGAACTACAATGTTGGCGATTCAGTAATTGCTAGCGTAATTGATACCGAATTGGAAGATGGTTATTCGCTACTTTCATTGCGCAAGGCTGCGAAAGATCGTGGTTGGGATGAAGTTATGGCTAAATTGGAATCTGGTGAAATCATCACCGTTGTACCATATGACGCTAACCGCGGTGGACTACTAGTTGAATACGAAGGTATTCGCGGATTCTTGCCAGTATCGCAATTGTCAGCTGAACACTATCCTCGCGTAGGTTCTAGCGACAAGGACGAAATCTTGCAACGATTGAACAGCTTGGTAAAGAAGGATATTAAAGCGCGAATCTTGGATGCTGACCGAAAAGCTAACAAATTGATCTTCTCTGAAAAAGAGGCGGTTAAAGAAGGTTTGGCAGAGCGATTCCAGAAGTTGGCAATCGGTGATACAGTTACAGGTGTTGTTACGGGTGTTGTTGACTTTGGCGTATTCGTTAACGTTGAAGGTATTGAAGGTTTGATTCACATCTCAGAAATTAGCTGGGAGCGTGTTAATAATCCATCTGACTACGTAAAGGTTGGTCAAACTATCGAAGCTAAGATTATTGCAATCGACAAAGAACGCTTGAGCTTGAGTATGAAACAATTGACCAAAGATCCATGGTTGGATGAAGTTGAGCAATTTAAGCCTGGTGAGAAAGTTGAGGGAACTGTAACTCGAATTACTCCATTTGGTGCATTTGTACAGTTAAGTCCAGCGGTTGAAGCTTTGGTTCACGTGTCAGAGCTTGGCGGTGACGGTACTGATCCTGAAAAAGTATTTACATTGAACGAGCGTAAAGAATTTACAGTTTTGGATATCGATAAGGAAAATCGTAAGATTTCTCTTTCACTCGGCAAATCATCAAAGAAAAAATAATACAAATCCCCTGAAGCGTAGTTACGCCCAGAGGTGAGAGGAGCTTATTATGGCAGAAAAAATCGTCAATATTGCGGATTCGGTAACGGTTGGCGAGTTGGCCGAAACTCTGGGATTATCAGTAACTACGCTGATTGGTGAATTGTTTAAGAACGGAATCGCTGCGACAATTAATCAGCGACTAGATTTTGAGACTGCACAGATTATTGTTGAAGAATTGGGGCTAGATGTACAGCTAAAGCGAAAGACGGTTTCTGCGGAAATTCATCATCATGCGCACAAACTATCAGACAAGGCAGTTCCTCGTCCACCAATTGTAGCTGTGATGGGGCATGTTGACCATGGTAAAACGAGTTTACTAGACGCGATTCTTGATAAGAAAACAGCGGCTAGTGAAGCTGGGGGAATTACTCAGCATATTAGCGCTTATCAAGCTCAGCGTAACGGACGGACTATCACGTTATTGGACACTCCTGGTCACGAGGCTTTTGCGGCGCTAAGGCAGCACGGAGCTACACTGACTGATGTGGTGATTATCGTGGTGGCGGCGGATGATGGAGTTAAACCTCAGACTGTTGAGGCTATTCGATTTGCCAGGTCAGCTAACGCTAAAATTGTGGTAGCAATTAATAAGATTGATAAAGAGGCGGCTAATCCGCAACTGGTAAAGACTCAATTGGCGTCTGAACATGGCTTGAATCCTGAAGAATGGGGTGGCGACACTGTGATGGTTGAGGTTAGCGCAAAAACTGGTCAAAACTTAGATAAGCTTTTGGATATGGTTTTATTGGTGGCGGATATGGAAGATTTGCGCGCAGATGAAGATGTTCCGGCCGAAGGTTTGGTTATTGAGGCACACATGGAAACTGGTCGTGGCGCCGTAGTTGGCTTGTTGGTGGAGAATGGTCATTTGAGGCCTGGTCATTATCTGGTTGCTGGGACGGCTTACGGGCGAGTTCGAACGCTTCAAGATTTCCGCGGTAAAGCCGTTAAAGATGCCGGTCCAAGTATGCCAGTGAATATGACTGGATTTAAGGAATTGCCACAATTCGGTGATGGATTTGAGATTGCGAAGAGCGAAAAAGAAGCTCGCAATTTGGCGCAAAAGGCTAAAATTGAACAAGAGAAAATGGCAGCCACAACCAATGTTACTGGCGCAGATATTCTTAAGATGATGAATCGAAAGCTTGATGCGGAAGAATTTAACGTAATTGTTAAGGCTGACGTTCAAGGTTCGGTAACGTCTGTGGTTGATAGTTTGAAGCTGATTGACACGAATGGCGAAGTTGAGCTTCATGTTGTTGGAACTGGTGTTGGCAATATTTCCGAGAACGATATTCATTTGGCGGTCGGTGAAAATACGGTGATTTATGGCTTTAATGTCGATTTGCCACCAGCAGTTAAGCGATTAGCGGCGCGTGAACACGTGGAAGTGCGGATTTTTAAGGTGATTTATGAGCTGTTGGATGATGCTAAGGCTTCAATGGAGGCTTTGCTAGCGCCAGAAATCGTTGAAACTGAAATTGGTGAACTGGAAGTTAAGGGTGTGTTTAGGACAATGCGTGAAGAAATAATCGCTGGTGGTGAGGTGAAACGTGGTAAGGTCGCCAAGGACTTGCTGGCGCGTGTAAAGCGTAGCGGAGAGCAAATTGCCGAGGTTGAGGTTTCTTCTGTACAACGTCAACAGCAAGAGGCAAAAGAGGTCTTTGAAGGTGAAATGTGCGGACTGAGTCTTAGGACAAAGAAAAAAATTACCTTAGAAATTGGCGACAAGCTGGAGTTCTTTACTAGGGAATTAGTGAAGAAAACTCTGGGGTAGACTGCTCTAAGTATTGACTTTTTTGTGTATTTATGATAGTATCTTAGACATACATAAGTTTATTGCCATTCTGCACGCAGAAGGCGAAAGGAAACCACCACAAAATGAGCAAAAACCAATCAGGGGAATATAGAATACCTATAGTAGTAGGTGAATATGATTCTGCAACGCGCGATAAAGGTTTGTCTAGGCATATAGGAAGGGCTGTAGTGAGCACTGCAGTGAGCGCAGCTAATTATCTTAATCGTGCTGTAATGACGGGAAAAGCGTATATTGAACGCACAGGTACGAACGCAAGAAAGTCTACTTTGAAAGGGTCTGAAACCTTAGCAACAGGTGCCTCAAATGATGATGGACTGATGAAAGAGCCTGGTTTTTCTGATAATACCGAAAAGCCAACGGATAATTCTGGAGCTTTAGAAGGCTCTACTGATACCTCAAAACCTGGCGCGAATGAGTCGAAAACCGAAGAGGAAAACGCTGGTGTTGTTTCAGAAGAACAGGTTAGTGATAGTAATAAAGATACTTCAGTAGAGCAGACTTCTAGCGCAGATAATCCAGAAGGCTTAACGCCATACGAACAGGCTATGCGAGATAAATATCTTGGTGATGAGTATGATGAAGCGGAGTATGGCGACGATAAACCAGAGAAGAATGATAATCCAGAAGGCTTAACGCCATACGAACAGGCTATGCGAGATAAATATCTTGGTGATGAGTATGATGAAGCGGAGTATGGCGACGATAAACCAGAGAAGAATGAGCGGGTTGAAGATTTGAATTCTGAAGACGTAACTTATGTTGATGACACTCCAACAGAGAAGATTAGCTTGGAGGCGTATGGAGTCGCTACTGACCTTAAGCTTGCTCGAAGTAGATTCGCTAAAGCGAGCGTTGCCGTTGAATCACACTTCTTTAAGAAGTTCTTTGGCGGAAAGAAACGACAAGAAGAGTTGAATGCTGCTACAGAAGAATTGAAAAAGAGCGAATTGGAATACATGCGTCTTAAGTTTGCTGATAAAATCGAAGCAGCAAAACAGGATCCAGAAAAGCAGGCTGAGTTAGCAGCGGAGATGAGTCAAGCGGCGTTTGCAAGTATGCAAGAAACCTCAAGAATGACGACAGATAAGTATGATAGCATGCTTGATGATCGTGGTAAATTTAAGAAAGCTGCCGCTAAAGTTGGTAAGTGGTTTAATAAGGGTGGTAAGATTGCTCAGTGGCTTAAATTGGGCGGTACTGGTTTTGCGGTAGGTGCTACTACAGCAACCTTCGCTGGATGGCCTATTACTACGGCTGTCGGTATTGTAACGGAATTAGGAGTTGCTGGAGCAACAAAGCAAGCTGTTCTGGAAGAGCATCGTGGCGAAGATCGCATAGCTGGCGACCGTCTTGAAACTATAGATCCTTCATTTAAGGATACTGTGGCTAACATGAAAATTGACGATGTTATGAATCATGCAGTCAATGTATCGGTTGACAATCTTAAGGATGCGAGTATAGAGAGGCAGGATGCCCTGCGTAAGAAAGTACGATCGTCATTAGGTAAGTATGGTGTAGGTTTTGCCTTGGGTGGTTTTGTTGGTAAATTTGTCGGCGACTGGTCTAACTCTGCGCATGCTACTGGTACTGAGAGTCACAATACTACTACAACACCTTCACAATCTGGTGGTGAGCAAATACCACAGTCTAGTGGCGCATCTTCTATGGATAACTCTATTGCCAATATTAATCCAGATACACCAAATTTCAGTTCTTACGACTATCCTTGGAACTGGGCTGCTGAGAAGTTTGGTGATGCAAACGCAATGGATCAACTTCATAATCTGGCCGATAAAGCCATGGCTAACGGTCACACCGTGGAATGGTTTAATAACCCTGATGGAACAGCATGGATGAAAATCGACGGATCTAGCGCTACCGCAGACGTATTGAAGGTATTGAATAAATACGTTTAATAGGTAAAATATAAAATAAACAAGGAGATAAAAAATGTTTGAAATTACTGACGAATTCTTAGCACAGGCTGGTTTTGGATCATTGCCTGCGGATAAAAAAGAGCAAATGAGAAAAGATGTCACTGACAGTGTTCAGGATAAGATTACAAGGAAGATTTTACTGGCTGTTGGTGGAGCGAAGCTGGACGAGTTTATGAAATTACTGGATGGCGACGATGTTTCTGCGGTATTGAATTGGTGTGCAAATAATGGTGTTAATTTAATGGAAATTGTTCAAGCCTCGATGAATGAGACTATGATTGAGTTACAAAAATTATACAATGACGCGCTGAATATGATTCGCGGATAGTAATATTAAACAGTTACTGGTATAATTTAACTTAATCATATAGACGAAAGAAAAGGAGGACTATGTTCCAACTGAATGAAGAATTTCTTAAAGAATTGGGGCTGGACCAGCTGCCGGAAGATCAGCAAAAATCGTTGTTGCAGCATATTTATAGCGAACTGGAGCTTCGAGTTGGTGAGCGACTAAGTCAGGGTATGAGTGATGCTCAGCTAGAGGAGTTTGCGGGAATTATTGATAAAACACCTGGTGCTGTGGATGATTTTCTAGCGAAACATGCGCCTAATTATCAACAGGAACCAATGCTTCAGAGAATGTCACAGGCTTCAGGTTTGCCCATTGACGATCCGCGTCTGAAGGACGAATTTGCGGCTACTAAGTGGCTAGAGGTCAATCGACCAGATTATCGTGACGTTGTGGCTGCGGTTATGGCTGATCTTAAGAAGGAAATTATAGCGAATAAAGATGCTATTTTAGGTGGCATGAGTGCACCTTCAGCGCCACAGCAGACTCAAAGCGACTTTGATTTGGCTGCTTAGTCAGTGAATTTAGACTTGATGACCGCGGATAAATTCTTCTGCGGTCATTGTTTTTCCGCTGGGTGCGATGAGCTCGTCGATAATTAAATAGTTGCCGTCGGCAAATTTTTTATCAAGATGAGAATTCGGAGTTTTGTTGCAATGAGATTTCGTGATGATGATATCTCGATCGTCAATTGTCATTCGACTACGCGGAAATCCGAGGTGTGCGCGGACGTGAGCTTCAGCCTCGGCAGCGGTCATACGCTCAGCATTGAGCCATGAATTGTCCTTGCTTAATAATTGGCAATATGAAGCCTGGGAATCGTCCTGCGGTGTGGGCTGAAGACTTCCATTGATGATGTTTGGCAGGTTTTTTATTAGCAGAGAAGTGCCGTCGTGAAATAATTTGTCGTATAATTCGAACTTTGCTTCTTTCCCAGTGAGGGGCTGTCGAGTTTGGATGTATATGGGGCCGGCATCCATTTTACTATCAAGTTGCATTATCGATACGCCAGTTTCGGTATCTCTATTGGCTATAGCTGATTCAATGGGTGAAGGTCCTCGATATTTTGGTAGTAGAGAAGGGTGGACGTTGATAATTCCTGGCGTAAATAAGTCAATAATTGACTGGGGAATGATTTTTCCGTACGCAACCAAAACGCCTGTTACTGGCTGAAGTTGTTTTATATAGTCGGTAATTTCACTGACTTTGCTTGGCTGCAAAACTGGAATATTGTGAGACTTAGCGAATGTTTTTACTGGAGGTTCAGTAAGTTTGTGTCCACGACCGCGCTTGGTGTCAGGTTTGGTGATGACGCAAACAACATTAAAACCACCTTCAACGAGAGCTTCTAGGGTGATTAGGCTGTAATTTTCAGTCCCAAAGAATACTATTTTCGGCGATATCTTTGTCATAGTCTAACGGTTGCAACTCGCCTTTCTTATCGAGCGTATAAAAAGCGTCTTTCTTATCCTTAATATGGTCTATAAAAACTAATCCATTACAGTGGTCTATCTCATGCTGTAATACGCGCGCCAAAAATCCTTCGGCTTTAATTCGCACTTCTTCGCCATCTAAATTCATGGCTTTTACGCGAATTTTACTATAGCGAGGAACTTTTCCGTAAATGCTTTTAACGCTTAAGCATCCCTCGAAATCTTCAACAATTTCGCCTTCATATTTCACGATTTCTGGATTGATAAGAGTGATGAATTCGCGAGTTGATTTTCTTTCAAAGTCAGCTCGAACAATCACGACACGCTCTAATTTATCGACTTGCACAGCAGCGAGGGCAGCGCTAATTTCGTGAGGTCTGGAATCTTCCCAATCCAGCGCAGCTGCGGTCATTTCGTCTGCCAGTTTTACAACATCATTAGTAACAACGTGGATTTTTGATGATTTTTGGCGAAGATGTGGATTTGGTAATGTGATAATATCGTCTTTTGTCATTGCTATAATTATACCAGAAATTACAGTAGACTTACAGGGTCGAGTTCGTACTGCCAGTGTGATGGCGGTAGGAAATTTAAGGCGTCAAGAAGCTCTTGTCGTTTGGGGCTTTTTACTACGATTTGCCATCGATATGTATCGCGGACGCGCTCATAAAAAGCGGGCGTTGGTCCAAAAACTTCAATGTTATCAAAATTGGATTTTAATAGTTCGGACAATTTTTTAGCGTTTCTTATGGCTGCGGCTTCGGTTTTATAAACGCAAGTTAGTTTTAATAAGTAAGTAAAAGGTGGAAAGTTGGTTTTTTGTCGCTGAGATATGGTTCTTTGATAAAATTCTGTATAGTTTTGAGATAATCCGTTTGTGATGGATGGGTGACTTGGCTGGTATGATTGGACGACAACTTCTGTTGGTGTGCTTGACCTGCCGACGCGGCCGACGACTTGGGCGAGTAACTGGAATGTTCGTTCGGGTGATGAGTAGTCGGGCAGGGAAAGTCCGGTGTCGGCCTGAATGACTCCGACGACTGTTAAATGTGGCAAATCTAATCCTTTGGCAATAACTTGCGTACCGATAATTATATCTATTTCGCCATTTTTCAGTTCATCGTAACGCTCATCTACGGTAGCCTTCAAATCGGTGTCTTTATCAAATCGAGCAATTTTTTTGTTCGGGAATAACCTCTGTAATTCGTCTTCAATTCGCTTAGTTCCGATACCTTTATGAATGATGTCGGCGTTTTTACATTCAGGGCAGCTAGTAGGAACTTTGGTCGAAAAACCGCAAATGTGACATGACAATTTATGGCTATCTGCGTGCAGAATGAGTGGAATAAAACAGCGTGGGCAGCCAGCCTGCCAGCCGCAATTGTCACATAATGTGATTGATGCTGTGCCGCGCCGATTGTGAAAAATAAGAACTTGCTCGTTTTTTGATAATGCTGTGTTTATAGATTTCAGAAGTGGGTCAGAGATGAATTGATGTTGAGTAAAATTGTTGCGCTTTGTCATATCGACCAGCGTCACGTTGGGGCGAACGGTGTCTGGTCTTGCTGGTTTTGTCATTGTAATGATTGGCGTGTTTGATTTTTTTGCAACGTAATAGTCGGCAACTGCTGGAGTGGCGCTACCTAAAATTAGCTTGCCGCGATGTTGATTTGTAAGAACTGAAGCGACGCGAAGGGCTGAATATCGAGGGGACTGCTCCTGTTTGAAACTTGGTTCGTGACACTCATCAATCACCACAAGTCCGAGCTGTTGCACGGGCATGAAAAGAGCAGATCGCGGACCGATGATTACTACTGGATCGTTTGAACTGATGACTCTTTTCCAGATTGCATATCGTTGAGCTTCGGTTTGTTTGGAATGGGTAACTATGACATTTGGCAGATGAACGGAAAACTCGGCAACCAGTTGTGAGGTTAGGGCAATTTCGGGGACTAAAATTATGGACGAGCGCTCTTCTTTTAGGGCTTGTTTGACGGCCTCTATGTACACTAGGGTTTTTCCTGAGCCAGTTACGCCGTGTAAAAGTACCGTTCCGGAATGGAGATTTTCGATGATTTGTAAGGCTGCTTTTTGCTCGTCAGTGAATACATTTTTTGTTCGTTTTTCTGTTGGACTAATAGGGGCGGTGTCTTTAATTTTGCGTCGATTTTTAGATAATCCACTAGGCAAGATTGTTTGCCAGACGGTCGCTTGGTGTGTGGCGTAATATTTGCTCATCCACATAGCAGTTTGAACGAGTTCGATTGGTAGAGGGTACTCTTCAATGATTTTACTAATTGGCTTGACTGCGAAATCGGGCTGGCGAACTTCTTGCAGAACTACGCCAATGGCATTGATTTTGCCGATTTCTATAGCAACAATCGTTCCGGTCGGCAGTCTTTCCTCTGAAGAATACGTAAACGAACTTGCGTCAGCGCGGACGATTCTTGTTGGCGAAACCAAATAGTAATGCATGTTTATATTATATCGCGAAAAAAATGCTAAAATAAGCATATGTATTTTGAGAGTCGTTCGCAGGCTGGGGCAATTCTGGCTGATCAAGTACTGGAAAAGTATCGCTATGAAAACTGCGCAGTGGTCGCAATTGGCGAAGGTGGCGTATTGGTTGGTGAGCAAATTGCAGTGAAGCTTCACTGTGTTCTCATGATGTTGTTGAGCGAAGGGATTGAGATTCCTGGGGAAAGTTTAAGTATCGGTGCGATGTCGCAATCTGGGCAATTTACGTATAATAGTCAATTTTCTGACGGTGAAATTAATGAGTATACTAGTGAATTTCACGGTTATCTGGAAGAGAAAAAGCGCGAGGCTCATCAGAAAATGAATAGGCTTTTGGGTGATGGTGGAATCATTGATAAGGATATGTTAAAGGATCGGGTGGTGATTTTGGCGAGTGATGGTTTTGGTGATGATTTGTCGGTTTTGGACGTGGCTTTGAGTTTTCTGAAGTCAGTTCGGATTGAGAAATTGGTGATTGCGGTGCCGTTTTGTGGCGTGGCGGCGGTGGATAAATTGCACATGACGGTTGATGAAATGCATATCTTGGACGTGAAGGAGAATTTTATGGGATTAAATCATTATTATGAGGATAATGAGTTGCCGTCTAAAGAGGAAACGATAACGAAAATTAATCAGGTTATTTTGAATTGGAAGTAAAAAACTTGTCGGGTGTTGTAAAATTGTGATAAACTTTAATTAAGAAAGATGCGTTAGGGAGGTTATGTTAGACGTTTTTATTACATCTAGGGTGCGGCGAAAAATTGTAGTAGTATACGCTAAGTATCCTGATTTTCACACACATGTTCGCGGATTAGCAAAGCTAATTAAGGAAGATCCTGGAAATATTCAACGAGAATTGAAGCGACTAGAAAAGGTTGGATTTTTGCAGAGTGAAAAGCAAGGTAACTCACGTACGTATTTCACTAATAAACAATTCCCAATTTTTAAGGAATTGCAAAGTATGGTGATTAAATCTCAGCAATATTCAGCGCGATCAAAGCGCGGCATGGCTGATAAAGACTAATGACATTATTTGAGAAAATTTTAGCGGCTCGAGGCTTGACTACGCGTGCGGCGCGTGAGGAATTTTTGCATCCGAATTACGCGTCAGTAAAACACGATCCGTTTTTATTGCCAGATATGAAAAAAGCGGTGGACCGCTTGAAAAAGGCGCACACTGAGGGTGAGAAAATTGTTATTTACGGCGATTACGATATTGACGGGCTGAGTGCAACGGCAATTTTGCTGGATGCGTTTGGCAAGTTTGGCTTTAAGGAAGTTGGCGCATTTATTCCGAATCGGTTTGTTGAGGGTTACGGAATGACGATGGGCGCCGTTGATAAGGTGCGAAATATGGGTGCGGATTTAATTGTCACGGTTGATACGGGAAGTTTGTGTCATGCGGAAATTGAATATGCGTCGAGTTTGGGGATTGATACGGTGGTGACTGATCACCATAATGTTGCTGAGACTCCACCGCCGAGTATTGCTGCGGTTAATCCGAAGTTTCCTGGTCATAAATATCCGTTTCGCGATTTTTGCGGTGCTGGTGTGGCGTTCAAGCTGGTGCAAGCTCTACAAACCGAACTGGACGGGTTGCCGGATGGTTACGAGAAGTGGCTATTGGATCTGGTGGCGCTAGGGACGGTTTGCGACATAGTTACGCTGGCGGATGAAAATAGGGCGAATGTCTATTGGGGTCTGGAGGTTTTAAAAAAGCAGAGGCGTCCTGGTTTGAAGGCATTGATGTCAGTGGCGGGAATTGAGTCGGAGAAGGTTAATGCCAGACATTTGGGATTTGGCTTGGGTCCACGAATGAATGCGGCGGGCAGGCTGGAGACGGCGCAATATGCTTTGGACATGCTGACGGCGAGTGATGGTTTGGAAGCATTGGAAGCTAGCGAAAAGTTGGAGGAATTGAATATTAAGCGTCGTAGTATTCAGGATGAGATTTTTGACGAAGCTTGCCAGCAGGCGGACAATATGATTGACGATCGAGTTTTGGTGGTGAATAGTGGAAATTGGAATCATGGAGTTATCGGCATTGTGGCGTCAAAGTTAGTTGAGAAATATAAGAAGCCAGTTTTTATAATTGGCGAGCGTGGTGACGAAGCCACTGGTTCGGCGCGAAGTTTTGGCGACTTTTCCGCGGCCGATGCGGTTCGCGCGGCTGATGACATTATCATTAAGGGTGGCGGTCACGGAGCGGCGGCTGGCGTGACGTTGGCGACCGAGAGAATTGATGATTTCAGACAACGAGTGAATGAGTTTTACGATTCGCTGCAATTAAAAAATCAGGAATTATATTTGCTGCCGAGGGCTGACGTTGAGATCGACGATTTTTCGGAAATTAATGAGGAGTTGATTGATAACTTGGCAAAGATGGAGCCGTTTGGCAATGGTAACGCGGAACCTATATTGAAGATAATCAAAGCGACGGTTTTGAATGTGAGGAGAATGGGCGCGGATGGGCAACATGTGAAATTGACCTTGCGTGATAAAAATGACGTTGCGCTGCAGATGTTGGCTTTTAACGCGCCAGAAGAGTTTTTCCGCGAGGTAGGCGACGAAGTGTCCGTCTGGTTCCAGCCGACTGTAAATGAATGGCAGGGGGCGCGGACGGTTGAGGGCCGGTTGCTGCACATCTCCAGAGTGTAAATGTTATATTATTTTCTTTTATATTATATAATATTGACACTTTATTAATTTATTTGGAGTGATATTTTTATGAGTTTAGAAAAACTTTGGATACCATCTGAATCTACAGATTATTCTTTTGAGAACGGGTTGCGGATTGCTGAAGTGGATGGCAATATGCATCGGGGCGAGTCAATACAAATCGCCATACCTGAAGATATGCGGCGTTTATCTAAAGAGCCTTACAGTCCGGAGCATATGAATAGAATTGTCGAGCAAGTGAAAAATCCACGCTACATTCGCGGATTGGGCGGAGTCGGAATTGAGACAGCGATAATAGGCAATGTAGGTGCGGATAAATTGCAGGTTGTTTTGTATGGGTGGGGAGGTAATTTTCGCCATCCAAACGCGCTAAGAGAAGCTATTACTATGACGTATAATGACCCGAATGCAGCTTACATGGTTATGAATATGCCGGGCGTGGGTAACTCTGGAATGTTGCCTAAATCAGCTCGTAAAAAGATAAGAGAAACTGGTAGTTATGATAGTCTGGGTGAGTATACTGGTCCAGTGCTTGATTATGTTAGTGAAGATTATGACTCCATCATGGTCGGCGGACACTCTTTGGGTGCACGCGTAGCTACGGCGTCTGTCGGTCATATGGATTCTAGAGTTGATGAGTTGCGTCTATTTGACCCAGTAGGGTCGCGCAATATGGGACTTGTTGCTTTGGCGGCAAATTTCGTAGGAAAAGAAGGCTTGGAATTAATGCGTTACGATAAGGAATCGCTAGCTCCAAGTGCAAAAGAACTTGGCTTGCAATTTTTATCTAGGGAAAATCCTAAGTACGTTGAAGTAATCGAAGGTTTTTCGGAAAGGTCGAATAGCGAGTTTGTCGTACCGAAGCAGGGGTGGCGCCAGCAATTCCTAACTGATACATTTGCATTAAGTAAAGATGGTTTTGCGGAAGATTTGCTAAGAGCCGCACCGAATGTTCAGCGTGAGATTGACATTTTTACACCTGAAGGAAGTCACTTAACTAATATGCGTAATATTGCGCATATTGTTGGCATAGTCAATGGCGAGCCGAGATCGACAGCTGCCGAGGCTAGACTATTTGGTATTTTGGATCGTCATACGCATAATGTCATGAATGTTCCAGCTGTTTTGGCGTTAATCTATAGTCTGAATGCCTAAGCTTTAATTGGAGTGGTGATAAAATAACAATCTAGTTGGCAAATACTTTCTTATCTGTTATAATGTTTGCAGTATGGTACAAGTAACACGTAAAGATCAGAAGGAAGCGAACGAAAATATCATTCGTCGTTTCAACCGCAGAGTTTTGCAAAGCGGTGTTTTGGCTCGCGCTAAGAGCGTTATGCGTTTTGAAAAACCAATTTCAAAGACCGAGCGTCGTAAAAAAGCTATTATTCGCCGCGAGCGACGAGCTGAAAAAACGGCAAAAATGCGCCTAGGGGTGCGTTAATGTCTGCGCTAAAAGAGCGCATTACTAGTGAAATGAAAGCCGCTCTATTGAGCGGCGATCGTTTTCGTGGTGATGTTTTGCGTAATCTAAAAGCAGCAATCTTAAACGAAGAAGTTTCTTTGGGCAAGCGAGAAGACGGCTTGGATGATGCTGAAATTGAAAAAGTCGTTGCTCGAGAAGTGAAAAAGCGCGTCGAAAGTGCGGATTTATATCGAAAGAATGACCGTGCGGAGTTGGCGGAACCTGAAGAAAAAGAAGCGGAAATTTTACGAGAATTTTTGCCAGAGCAACTTGGCGAGGCAGAAATCTCAAAGATTGTAGAAGAAGTTATTGCGGGTATGGACGATGTCTCAATTCAGAAAATGGGACAAGTTATTGGCGCGGTAAAAAGTAAGGCTGGCAATGCTGCGGATGGCGCGTTGGTGGCAAAAATTGTTAAAGAAAAACTCACAAAATAGGAGGAAAAATGATTGTATTTTTTGGACCAGCTGGTGCTGGTAAGAGCGTGCAGGGGCAGATTTTAGCAGCGCGGCATGGTTGGCGTTGGCTTAGTGCCGGACAGTTGTTGCGCGATACTCACGATGGTGAATTGATTCATCGTATGCAATCTGGCGAACTAGTGCCAGTAGAAACTATCAACGGTTTGATGGGCGAGGCTCTTAATAAAGCTAAGGATATTAATGGCGTAATTCTGGACGGCTATCCAAGGCAATTAGAGCAAGCTAAATGGCTGATTGAGTCGCGTTCACATCACGGAAAAGATGTTAAGTTGGTGATTGTGCTGGAAGTTCCGCGTGACGAAATTCTGGAGCGTTTGAGGGTTCGCGGTCGAGTTGACGACACGCCTGAAGCAATCGACAAGCGACTCAGTATTTATCGAGGTGAAATTTACCCAATTCTGGATTATTTGAATGACAATGGCGTTCCAATTGTGCATATGAGCGGCGTTGGAACTGTCGGGCAAGTTCATGATGAAATTGAGAGAGAACTGGTTAGTCGCGGCATTGTTGAGGGTGTAAAATGAGCCAATTGATCACTGGAGAAAAAACGCCGCAACAGATGAAAGATATGCGCGAGTGCGGCAAGATGCTTGCGACAATTTATGATGAATTGAAAAAATCCGTAACGGCTGGAATGAGTGAGCTGGACGCTAATGATTTTGTAGCCAAGCGAATTAAAGATTTTGGCGCAGAGGCGACTTATCTTACGGACGAAGTGAAGTTCCCAGGTGTGATTTGTATATCGACGAACGAGCAATTGGTGCACTCTTTCCCGACCGAATATGTTTTTGAAAAGGGCGACGTGGTTAGCTTTGACTTGGTGATTGGCTATCGTGGAATGAAAACGGATAGTGCTTTTACTATGGTTGTCGATGAAGAGCCTAAGGGCGCGAAGAAACATTTATTGCACGCAACAGAGCAGAGTTTATATGCGGGAATTGACGCGATAACTGGCGATGGAACGCGAGTTGGTGATATTTCAGCGGGAGTGGAAGCTGTGTTGAAGAAGGCTAAACTTGGTATAATCCGTGAACTGGTTGGTCATGGCGTGGGGCTGAGTATGCATATGGAGCCAGAAATTCCGAATTACGGCAGGCGAGGAACTGGTCCGATGTTGCACGCTGGCGACACAATTGCGATTGAACCGATGGCGAGCTTAGGCGGTGAGAAAATTATCACCGACAGCGATGGCTGGACAATTAGTATGAAAGACGGCAGTCTGGGTGCGCATTTTGAACATACGGTATTGATTACCGAAACTGGTGCTGAGATTCTGACGAAACTTTAATTATTAATCTGAATCTAGAGATTCGTTATCGAAATCTATCTCGGCGACTATATATCGGGGACGGGTGGCAAGATCGCCGCCGCCCCATCCGCCGGCATAACGAGTTACGCCGTGCTCAGCTTGCCAATCTGAATCTGTTTTTTCACTGCATTTTAGATCGTCCATCTTTTTTCGCATCTGTTTTTGCTCGATTCCGTCATTATATACTTCAATGTAGAAAAATACTTTATTTTTGCCACATTCTCTGTACCCAATATTGTTTTTTAGCGAAGTGTCCTTTGTTGGACCGTTTTTTAGGGTATTTAATAAGTTGTCTGGAAGGTAATTAGCCTGATGCATAGCGCGACCAATACCGCCGCCGTCAAACACTCTTACGCCTAAATCAGTATATCCTCCACCAGGACTATCATAAAATCCAAGCGGTTTATAATGCCTTAAAGGGACTTTATTTCCACCGGCTACGTATGATTTAAAAGCAGTTTCAACTTGATGCAATGTCTCTTTTGCTGCCGCGTCATACGCGTTCTCTCTGAACTTAGAATATGATATGGTGGCAATTCCCGTAAGAATACCGATAACGCAAATGCCTATAATAAGCTCGACAAGAGTAAAACCGTTTATGTTTTTCATTGTGAGAATATTGTAGCAGAAATATTTTTTGGCAGCAACAAGGTAATTCGCTTGCCAAATTATAGGCATAACCTGTATAATAGAGCTTATGCAGGAGCAATCTCGATATGTGGTAGGAATTGATATTGGCACGAAAAACGTGCGCTGTGTCGTTGGTTATATTGACGCAGAAAATGGTGCGCCAAAAATTGTTGGCGTCGGTGAAGCGCCGAATAGCGGAATGCGAAAGGGAACCGTAACGAATTTGAGTGGTCCAGCCGAAGCTATTGATAAGGCCTTGGAACCCGCTGAGCGAATGAGCGGCCATCAGATTAACGCAGCCACATTGAGTATTAACGGATCTCATTTATTGAGTACAAAAGCCGACGGAATGATTACCGTTGGAACCGTTAATAATGAAGTCACTCATGATGATATATTGAGGCTGGAGGAAGTTGCTACAACTGGAAAAGTGCCGCAGAATAGAGAGATTTTAGATATTATTGCGCACGCGTATAGGTTGGACGGCCAGGACAATATTAAAGATCCAATTGGTATGACTGGCGCGCGTCTGGAAATTAGGGCGAATGTCGTGTCTGGTTTGGTTCCGCACATTACTAATTTGCAGAAGTCTGCGGAAATGGCTAAGGTTGAGACTGTATCTGTTGTTCCGTCAGTTTTAGCAGCAGCTCAATCCGTTCTTACGGAAAGTCAGCGTGAAAATGGCGTTGCGGTTATTGATTTTGGTGCGGCAACTACAGGAATTGCTATTTACGAAGAGGGCGATTTGCAACACCTGGCGGTCATTCCAATGGGCGGTCAGAATGTAACGAATGATTTGGCTATTGGTCTTAGAACAGATCCGGAAATTGCGGAGGTTGTTAAATTGGCGCATGCTCGATTTGGTGGCGAGACTCTGGGTGAAGTTGAGACGAAGATTGAAAAGCAGACATATAAGTTTAATCAAGAAGAAATTGACGAGATTGTCCAAGCGCGATATGAAGAGATCTTTGAGGCAATTGCTAAAGAGCTGAAGCGAGCTGGACGATTAGGAAAGCTGCCGAGCGGCGTTGTGTTGGTTGGTGGTGCATCAAAAGTCAAGGGCATGGTGGAGTTTACGAAAGATCAATTGAGTGTGGCGGCACGCTTAGGTGTTCCGGCTGGCTATAGCGGAGTTAGCGATGAAGTGAAAGGCGCGGAATTTTCGGCTGCGGTTGGTCTGATGTTGATCGACTCTATGGGTATTTCGCAGCAGGTAAAACCGATAGTTGGCGCAAATGATGTCACTAAAAAAGCTGGCGGTTTTCTCAAAAATATTTTCGCTAGATTTAAATAAATGATATACTTTATGTAAGGATTAAGAGAGGGAATATATGCCGCAAATACAACCAAGTGAAGTTCAAACATTTGCCAGTATAAAAGTCGTCGGTGTTGGCGGCGCTGGTGGTTCAGCTATTAACCGAATGAAAGATGCTGGTCTAACTGGCGTTCAGTTTATTGCTATGAATACGGACGCCCAGGCGTTGCATAATTCGAAGGCTGACATAAAAATTCATCTTGGTCGTGACGCAACTAATGGTTTGGGTGCTGGTGCTGACCCTACTGTTGGTGAGGCTGCAGCTAATGAATCTCGTGACGAAATTAGGGAAGCGCTAGAAGGCGCGGACATGGTATTTGTGACAATTGGTGCTGGTGGCGGAACTGGTTCTGGTGCTGGTTATGTTGTGGCAGAAGTGGCGCGCGAGCTTGGTATTTTGGTAGTTGGCGTAGCAACTCGACCGTTTAGCTTTGAGGGTGAAAAACGCCGAGTTAACGCGGATTGGGCAATTTCTCACTTGGGTCGTGAAGTTGATACTTTGATTACTATTCCAAACGATAGATTGTTGCAAACTATTGACCGTCGAACTCCTCTGTTGGAAACGTTTAAGATTGCCGATGACGTCTTAAGACAGGGTGTTCAGGGTATATCTGAGCTGATTACTGAGCATGGTTTGATTAACCTTGACTTTGCTGACGTTAAGGCGATTATGAGTAATGCCGGTTCAGCATTGATGGGAATTGGGCGAGCGAGCGGTGATGACCGAGCGGTTCAGGCGGCGCAACAAGCTATTGAAAGTCCCCTAATTGAAGTGTCGATTGATGGCGCCAAGGGTGTTCTGTTCAACGTCACTGGTGGCTACGATATGAGTATGGCGGAAATTCAGGAAGCCGCAGAAATTATTACTAGCGCCGTTAGTCCGAATGCCAACATTATTTTTGGTGCGACTTTGAAGCCAGAAATGGAAGACGAGTTGGTTATTACGGTGATTGCGACAGGATTTGATAGCGATACATTCCGCCAGCAGGAAGTTAGCTTGACTGTGGGTGACGATACAAAACCTGCCGAAACAGAAGTTGATGACGAAATGGTTAAAAATATTGACCTAGAGTTGGACAAGGAAGAGTCTGCCGAAAGTTTTGCGGCTGAGCCAGAGACTAATATTTGGGAAAGCCCAACCGTTGAAGCTGACGACGACGAGGACGATACGCCAGCATTTCTGAGGCGACGAAAGAAGAATAAGGAGTAGACAAAATGGTGTTTAATATCGGCAATAGTCGCGTTATTGAATCGCGCGAAGTTTCTGATGGTGCCGCAATTCGACGTCGCAGAGAAACTCCAGATGGCAAGCGATTTACTACATATGAGCGAGTTGAAAAACCGAATCTAGCGGTGATAAAGAAAAACGGCGATCGTGAGCTGTTTGACCGAGTGAAATTGGCGAATTCGACGCGTCGCTCTGTCGGAAAATTCTTTAAGTCTGACGAGGAAGTCGATAATATCATCACGGCGGTTGAAGACTCTTTATACGCGTTGGGCGAATCGGAAGTTACGTCAAAACAGATTGGTGATCAAGTTTTGGACGAGCTAGAAAAACGCAACGAAGTGGCATATGTTCGTTTTGCTAGCGTTTTTTATGAGTTTAAGACGTTGGACGATTTTGTGGAGATTTTAGCAAAGCGACGCAGTAAGGGCGAGCGGGAATTGTAATGCGAGTAGTTGTGATTTATCGTTCGGAAAGTGATTATGCGCGCCAAGTTGCAGACTTTTTGCGTGATTTTAGCCGACAAACTGGTCATGTTTTAGAGGAAATGAGTCCTGATTCTGCAGAAGGTAATAATTTTTGCGAAGTGTATGATATTGTAGAATACCCAACAATTATTGCGCTGAGCGACAGCGGCCAATTGCAAAACCTTTGGCGCGGATTACCACTACCAACAATTAGCGAAGTGAGTTTTTATGTTTAGTAAAATCAAAAACTGGATATTTCACGAAGACTTGAAAAAGCAAAATTTGGCGGTGTTTGTAATGCTTGTCGGCAGTGGATTAGGGTTATTAGCGTCATTCGTATTATCTATTGAAGCCTTAGAATTAGCAAAAAACTCTCATGCAGTATTAAGTTGCGATTTTAGCTCGGCTCTGAGCTGTTCGGCGGTGGCGAATCATTGGTCTGCGGCTATTTTAGGATTTCCGAATAGCTTCATTGGTGTGATGACTTTGCCTGTTATGGTAACAATTGCAGTAGCGTTATTAGCGGGAGCGAAGTTTCCAAAGTGGTTTATGCAGGCGGCGCAGGTTGGCACTATCATCGGAATGATATTTGCTATTTGGATGTTTTATATGAGCTACGTTGAAATTGGTGTGCTTTGTCCGTGGTGTTTGACACTGGATCTTGGAATGCTGATGATTATGTTCGGTTTGACGCGTTACAATGTTCTGCAGAAAAATATCTCTTGTCGATATATGCAGAAGATTGTTGGCGGCGGATATGATGCGCTTGTTGTAGTATCGCTGGTTGTCGCGGTAATTGTCGCGATAATCGCCAAATTCGGCAGCCAATTGTTCTAGCTTTGCTTGCTTTATATAAAGTGCTTATGGTATATTTATGATGTATATTTATGTTCAATTTATGCCACCACAATGAAACATAATAGATCGCTATCAATAATAAAAGACCGTAAAGCCAAGAGATTTTTTGCCCTTGGCAGTTTTATTGTCGTTAGTGTAGCTTTAGGATTTATGTTTTTGAGCCCTCAGCAAAGTCGTGCGACTATTCCTAGTGGTGGCAAGCAGATTGAAGTGGGGCAAGTTTCTTATCGATTATACGAGTCGTCCAATGGTATTAATCCAGGCAGTCCGCTTGCAAATACCAACACCACTGCCACATTACCAAAATGAGCTAATCACAAAAACCACCGAACCAAAAGAATTGTTCTTCTGGCCATCGACTACAGCGCTAATGATGATTGGCGGTGGAATACTTTTGTTCATTATTTTGATAGTGATAATTATCATAAAATCAAAGCGGAACAAAAAAACTGTTCAATTTAAAAAGCGTTGAGTTTATAAAAAAAGTGATAGAATAGTTATATGAAGAAAAGTTCTCTGATTAGAGCGTTTTTGAGCATTGTAATCGTGGCGCTCGGCGGGGTTTTACTGTTGAAGAATCTCGAAATTATTAACATTAGCTGGGATATTTTCTGGGGTACAGTTTGGGCTGCAGGATTTGTATTGTCTGGGCTGGTGAATATATTCAATTATCGAAATAGGACATCATGGATTTGGGGATTATTGCTGGTTGCGATCGGCGTTCTAATTGGCCTAAATTCTTACGGAATAGTTGATGTTAGTGTCTGGAGTGTATTTTGGCCTGTGGTTTTGATTGCTGTTGGCTTGACAATAATGTTTAATATTAGCCCTAAAGTTGCTAAGTGTTCTAAAAAACCGGGCAAAGACGGCAGTATTGGTAATGAGAAAATTGCTTGTTTTTGGGGTGAAGAAGACGCCGTAAAAGGTGATTATACTGGCGGTTCGTTGGTTGCAATATTTGGTGGTGTGGATTTGGATTTGCGTCAAGCAAAGATTAAAGACGGTTCTGTGATTGAAATTTTTACATTTTGCGGTGGCGTTAATATTACTTTGCCAGATGATGTGATTATTGAGAACGAAGTGCGCGGATTTTTGGGTGGAACTGATGATAAAACTCTACCTAAAGATTCTGCCAAAAAGACTCTATACCTAAAGGGTGAGTGCATTTTAGGCGGTCTGGAAATTAAATAAAATTCTTGGGATTTTGATGAAAACGCGCTACAATAATGGTAGGGCGTTTTCGCGTATGTTGGATTAACGTGAAATGAGCGGTTATCAGCCGTGAAGTCTGCAGGAAGAAATCGATATAAAGTCGAGATTAGAACCTGCCGTGAGCTTGCGTAAATAGCAAATAAAGAGCTGAAAGAATCACTTCTTTTGGAATCGAGATGGTACCGCCGAGCTCGCTTGGTTCTCGAATCTAGAAGGAGTGTTTTTTAATTTAAAAAAGGCGTAATAGATGGCAAACAATAATCTCACATCAGCAAAAAAAGCTCGTAATGACGAATTTTATACTCAATACGAAGATATCCAAAAGGAAGTCCAAGCGTATATTGACTACAACCCGGACGTGTTCCGTGGCAAGGTCGTGTACCTTAATTGTGATGACCCGTACGAGAGTAACTTTTTCAAATTTTTTGCCAATAAATTCAACGACTATGGCATCAAAAAGCTGATTGCTACCAGTTATTTCAACTCGCCGGTAGCAGGAACTGAGCTACAAAGTTCACTTTTGCCAGATATGCCAGATAAAGAGGTTTCTCTAGTTAAGAAATCTGCATCGCAGGCTAATACGACAACCGAAGATGGCGAGACAAAAGGTCGGGTGATTGAAATTACTGAGGTGTCTGACGAAAATGGTGACGGAATATACGACCTAGAGGATATTAAAAAAATTATTCAGGCTAATGGTGGTGGTCGATCACTGAAAGGCGACGACAATTTTCCGCCGGGCGACTTTCGCTCAAAAGAATGTGTTGAGCTATTGAAGCAGGCGGATATCGTGGTGACTAATCCGCCGTTCTCGCTATTTCGTGAATATGCAGCACAGCTGTTTGAGTACGATAAGAAGTTTTTGATTATTGGCAATATGAACGCCATTACTTACAAGGAAATTTTTCCAAAGATTATGATGAATAGGATGTGGCTTGGAAATGGATTTTCGGGAGGTAATGCTTATTTTAAGATAGCTAAGTCGGAAGAGAGGGAATTTGCTAGTGGTGTTTATGATAAAAAAACTGGACTAGTTAAGTTCCGCAATGTAGTCTGGTTTTCTAATCTTGACCATGGTAAACGTCATCAAAAGTTGCAGTTGATGACCATGGCGGAAAACAAGAAGTTTAATAAAAAAGTTATAAATAGTGATGTGTGCTATAAAAAGTATGACAACTATGACGCGATTGAGGTCTCGTTTACAGATGCAATCCCAAGTGACTATACTGGCGTGATGGGTGTGCCTATCTCATTCCTAGACAAGTATAACCCAGATCAGTTTGAGATAGTTGCCTTTCGAAAGGGTGACGACGGAAAGGACTTAGTCGTTTCCGTCGAGAGAGAGAGAGAGAGAGAGTTGTCGTCCAGCCGTACTTCAGAATACTCATTCGAAGAACTCAGGCATCCAGCAGCCAACGGAGAGAGGGCATACGTTGATGGACAAAAGAAATATGCAAGAATACTCATACGCCACCTCCATACCAGGACTAATTAAAAATGCGGAAGGTAAAATTAATGGGAAAATTACATATGCAAGAGTCACAATACGCAGGAAAGGAGCAGAAAAATGATTGCTAATCTAAAAAAATATACCATTGCCGAGGTTACTAAAGGCTTTACCTATAATGAGTTTGAGGGGAAGGGTTTGTTTGGCTTGAGCGGTAAGCTGACAATTCAACCAGAGTATCAACGTAATTACATTTATGCTGACGGCAAGAAGGATGTTGCAGTCATAGAATCTATATTAAAAGGTTACCCAATTGGTTTAATATATTTTAATAAATTAGAGGACGGTAATTTGGAAGTTCTGGACGGACAACAACGAATTACCTCGATTGGTCGGTTCATTGAAGGGCGCTTCTCAATTATGCGCAATAACAATCAGACGCATTTTGATTCTTTACCACATGATTTGCGCCAGAAGATATTAGAAACAGAGCTTTTGGTATATGAATGTGAAGGGACAGAGAGTGAAATCAAGGAGTGGTTTAAGACGATTAATATTGTCGGTGTACCGCTTAATGAGCAGGAATTGCTGAATGCTATTTATTCCGGACCTTTTGTGACACTGGGTAAGGAGACTTTCTCGAACTCCGGCAATGCGATGATCGCCATGTGGAGTGCGTATATCATTGGTGATGCTAAGCGGCAGGATTTCTGGCATGTGGCACTGGAATGGATTGCGGCAGCTAAGAATACAACAATTTCAGAATATATGTCTCAACATAGGTTTAATGATTCTATTGCAGAAGTGAAGACTTATTTTGATACGGTACTGAACTGGGTGTCAAATACCTTTAATCAAGTCGAGAAAGAAATGCGTGGTCTGGAATGGGGTAGACTGTATGAGGAGTATCATAAGTTTTCTTATGATTCTGACCAAGTTTCCGTAAAAGTCAGTGAGTTGTATGGCGACCCATTTGTAAAAAATCGTAAGGGGATATTTGAGTATGTTTTGGGGCTGTATGCTGGACAAAGAGGTGATCTTGGTGATACGAAGTTGCTTGAGGTTAGAGTGTTTGACGATGCAACTAAACAAACTGTTTATAGAAAACAGACCGAAACTGCGGAAGAAAAAGGCGTGTCAAACTGTTCTTATTGTGCAATAGGTCACGATGCTAATAAGGCAAAGATATGGAAGCTGAATGAAATGGACGCTGATCACGTTAGTGCTTGGAGCAAGGGTGGTGCAACCTCAATAGAGAATTGCGAAATGCTATGCAAATCACATAATAGAGCGAAAGGAAATAAGTAATGAAATTCAAACATGGAACACGTCGTCGAGCTGCAGAATATGAGAAAGATTGGGTGCAGCGATGGAAAGAGGACGACACATTTAATAAGTCGATCGCGCAGCGTCCTGCTGATAATTCTTGGGTTTTTTATGACGGTCCTCCGTTTTTGACGGGAACGCCGCACCACGGACATTTATTGGTCAGCACTGTGAAGGATACGATGGGGCGATTTCACACGATGAAAGGTCAGCGAGTTGAGCGCCGTTGGGGTTGGGATTGTCACGGACTGCCAGCGGAGGTTTACGTTGAAAAAACGCTAGGCATTTCTAATAAAAAAGAGATTGGCACGAAGATTAGCGTTTCAGATTATGTCAAGGAATGTCGAGCGGCTATGGTTCGAACTGGCACCGAATGGGAAGACACGATTGAGCGAATTGGTCGTTGGGTCGAGTTTAAGGGCGCTTATAAAACCATGGATAATAATTACATGGAATCTGTTTGGTGGGCGTTCAAGAGACTTTACGAAGAAGGCAAAATCTACGAAGGCGAAAAGATTTTGGTCTATTGTACGAAGGATGCGACGCCAATCTCTAAGAGTGAAGTGGCTATGGAAAATAGCTATCAAATGGACACCGACCCGAGCTTATTCGTCTACTTTAAGCTGGAGGATGAGGATGAATATTTGCTTGCGTGGACGACAACGCCGTGGACTTTGCCAGCAAATATGGTCTTGGCGGTGAATCAAGATGTTGATTATTCTTTGGTGGCGTACGGCGATAAAAAGTTTTACGTTGCGAGCGACCGTGTTGAGAAAGTTATGACGGACGAAAAGCACCAGCCGCTGGAATATTCAATTGTTAAGACGATTAAAGGTTCTGAATTGGTGGGCAAGCGATTTGAACCTTTGTTTGAAAATCGTGGTCCGGCTGCACATAAGATTCTTCACGCTGATTTCGTGACAACTGAGGACGGTACGGGAATTGTTCATATCGCGCCAGCTTACGGTGAGGACGACTATGAATTGTGCCGAAAAAATGACGTTCCAGTATTGTCGTTGGTTGACGGTGATGGAAATTACACGGAAGGCAGATGGCTGGGTCGCAACATCTGGGAGGTGAATAAGGAAATAGCGAAGACTTTACTAGAAGAAGGTCGGGCGCTGAAAATTGAATATATTCGCCACGAATATCCGCATTGTCATCGATGCGGCACGAAATTGATGTACCGCGCTCATCCGAGTTGGTTTATGGATATTCAGAGCCAGAAAAAGGAAATGTTGGAGGCGAACGAGCAGACAAGCTGGACGCCAGACAATCTGAGAACTGGACGATTTCATAACATCATCGAGCAGGCGCCGGATTGGAATTTGAGCCGCGATCGTTATTGGGCAACACCAATTCCAGTGTGGAAGGGTGTGAAAAATGATGGCACGGAAGTGGTGAAGGTGATTGGTAGCTTTGCGGAATTTGAAGAAGTTACGGGCCGCAAGTTGGACGATTATCATTTACCGCAAGTTATGGACGTTACGTTTGAGTGCGACGGCGCAGAAATGCATCATATTGGTAAGGTTTTGGACTGTTGGTTTGAGTCTGGTTCGATGCCGTTTGCTCAGTTCCATTATCCATTTGAGAACAAGGAAAAATTTGAAGCAAGTTTTCCTGCCGATTTCATCATTGAGGCGATTGATCAGACGCGTGGTTGGTTTTATAGCTTAACAGCGGTAAACGTGGCTTTGTTTGGTAAATCTCCATGGAAGAATTTGATTTGTACTGGATTTATCAATGCCGCCGACGGTAAAAAAATGAGCAAGAAGCTAAAGAATTATACCGATCCGATGGAATTGATGAATAAGACTTCGGCCGACAGCTTCCGATTCTTGATGCTTTCAAGTCCGCTAACAAACGGCGAAAACTTTGCCTTGGCGGATAAGGATGTGATGGATGTAGCGCGTAAGCTTGGTATGATCTGGAATATGTACGACTTCTTTACGATGTACGCTGAAGTTGATGGTTGGGAGTTTAATGGCGATTTGTCAGATCCGCTTCACGATTTAACAAATCCGTTGGATATTTGGATTGTGTCGAGGTTGCATCAATTGATAACAGAGGTCGAGCGAGGTCTTAATAATTACAATCTTCAGGATGCGACCAAGCCGATTTTGCCATTCTTAGACGACGCAAGTAACTGGTACGTTCGACGCAGTCGTCGTCGCTTCTGGAAATCTGAAGATGATGGCGATAAAAATGACGCTTACCGCACGCTTCATTACGTTTTGGTGCGACTCAGTTATATGCTAGCGCCGTTTACGCCATTCTTAGCGGAAGAATTGTACCATAATTTGACGGGCGATAACGAGTCGATTCATCTTAAAGATTGGTTGCCAGCTGGTGAAATAGACAATTCAATGCTACGCGACATGAATGCACTGCGTACTGCGGTGAATGACGGCTTGTCGAAGCGCGCATCAGAGGGAATTAAAGTGCGTCAGCCGTTGGCGTCTGTGAAACTTATCAACACTATTTCTCAGGATACATCAGCGGAAGTTGCGCAGTTCTTGATTGATATCGCTAAAGATGAATTGAACGTGAAATCGGTTGAAATTGTTACAGGTTCAGAGTCCGAGTCGGTGCAACCGAGCGTTGTTTATGACTTAACAATCACTCCTGAATTAAAGCGTGAAGGTTTGATGCGCGAAATCGTTCGCCACGTCCAAAGCGCACGCAAGCAGGCTGGTCTGCAGATAGATGATCGAATTATATTGAGTATTTCCAGTGACGATTCTGAAATATCTCAAGCTGTTGACGTTTTCGCTGACGTCATTAAATCTGAAACCCTTGCTGTGGAATTAAATTCTGCAGTTGATGAATCGGAAAAATATGACGCCAAAATCGAGGGCAAATTGGTAGAAATTTCCCTGAAAAAAGCTTAAAAAACCAATTTATAACGTCTATGCTTGCAAAAGTCAAGGGCGGATAGTATAACCAGTTCATAGCATAATAATTTGAAAGGATAAGCTATGACTAACTTAATTAAGGTTGGAGCTATCGCTGCGTTGGCTACTGTTGGCGTGATATTCGGCAATGTAACCGCGTCTGCACTAGAGACTATTCCGCCGGCTGCACCAAAAATAACAGTTTCCACCGCTCAATATAAGGGTGAGAAAAATACAATTAAATTTGAAGGTACCGCGAACGACCATTATCGATTTGTAATAACTAGCGGCGCAAATAGTATTCAATTGAAAAGTTCTATTCGTCAAGAATTGATGCAGGGCAGTGAACTATCGATTGAAGAATTAGTGAAGAAGTATTACCCAAATTTTGCCAACTCAATACCATATGACACTCCTATCTCAATTGATACATATTGGTTTGACAAAGAAGGCAATTACGATAACTCATTACATCAAACTGTCGCATTGACTGTTGGTGGTAATCTGACAAAGGCTGTGAAGTTGAACCAGACATCGGCAACATTGAAAAACCCAGAAAGTTTGCCGGAAGCTCCTGTTGTTCCAAATCCAGCTACTCCAGTTACTCCAGAAAACCCAGTAAATCCTGAAACTCCAGCTGAATCAGAAAATGTTAATGTAACAACTACTCCAGTTCTAGTAGAGTCAACCCCAGCTTCAGTTTCTTCTCCTCGCAAAGAAACTAAGCCTGCTGAGACTTTGGCTGAAACTGGCGCGAGTGTATACTCAGTTATTGCCGCTGCTATTACGGCAATTACCGCTGGCGGTGCTGCAATTATTAAGCGATCGTAGTCTTGTAGATTATCGTAAGAATTTCAGTAAAAAATATCCTCCTCTCCATGGGGAGGATATTATATTGACTTTTAACCGTACTTATGCTAATATATAATTGTTAATTGATAAAAATAAAAAAGTTATGCAAAATTTATTCAACAAATTATTTGGTAGTAAAATAGGATTTTCGCCAATCGACCCGCTAGCAGACGGACTTGCTGAAGAAATTATTAAAGAGCAGCGGGAGTCGCAGGCAATTCGGCTGGATGTTGACGAAATAGAAGATATTCGCAAGTTTTAGTCTCGTGCGGATGGTAACTTTGATGATTGATGATGTATAATTACTCTCACAAAGAGCTGAAAATGTAGGAGGTTCTATGATTACTAAGGCTATTATTCCAGTTGCAGGTTGGGGAACGCGAATGTTGCCGATTACTAAATCTATTGAAAAGTGTATGTTGCCGGTCGGTACTCGTCCAGTGATTGACTATATCGTGCAAGATGTTGTGCGCGCTGGCGTGAAGGATATTTATTTCGTAGTTGGCGAGCAGAGTACTCAAGTGCAGAGTTATTATCGATCGAATATTCAATTAAATGATTATCTGCGCCGTGCGGGTAAAGAAGATAAATTACCTCTGGTGGCGCCACTTCGCGACATCCGAATACATTTTTTAACCCAACCGGGAACTGGTGGTTACGGTACAAGCATTCCAGTTGGTTTGGCGAGTGAATTTATTGAACAGGGTGAGTCGGCTTTCGTAATTATGGGCGATCAATTCTTTTGGCGTGGTGACGGCGGTTCAAACGCGGCCGATTTGGCGGAGCTAGTGGAATCACGTGGATTATCGGCTGGACTACTAGGAAACCCTGTCGAAGAGGAATTTATTCCACAAACTGGCATTATTGAAACTGATAATCAGGGCAATTTTGTGCGAATAATTGAAAAGCCGAAACTGGAAGAAGCTCCAAGTAACCTCAGCAATTCAAGCTTTTACGTCCTGAACAAAGAGATTTTTGAGTTGGCGCGAACCTTGCCGGCGAACCCTAAGAGAGGCGAGTTTGAGCTAACGGACGCGATTAATGCGTACATTGATGACGGCGGCGTGATTGTTGTTGGTGAGGCTAAGGGTGAATATATGGAATGCGGCTCACCGAGTGGTTGGTTGAAGGCGAATAACGCTATGGCGAAAAACGCTACTTGCTAATTTGATTATATCGATTTTTTGCTATATTTATGGCTCTATGCCAATCCGTTTCGGGACGGTTTTGGTCAGGCGCCGCTTTATAGGTAATTGCTACTGACGTGTACTTGATTTTATCGCTAGTTTTTGATAGAATTGTTAGAGTTAATCCATAATAATTAAGGAACGAAATGAAAGCAGTCGTAAAAATCTCTGGCAAACAATATCTTGTCAGCGAAAAAGAGTCCCTCTTGGTGGATCTCCTCCCTGAAGGCACAAAAGAACTCACTCTCGACGCACTTTTAGTGATTGATGGTGATAAAATCAAGGTTGGTACGCCAGCCGTAAAGGGCTCTAGCGTTAAAGCTAAGGTCGTAGAAGCGGAAGTTAAAGGTGATAAACTCCGTGTTATCCGCTACAAGAGTAAGAAGCGCGTACACAAAGAAACTGGTCATCGCCAGAAGTACACGAAGATTGAAATTACGTCAATTAAATAATCTGAAGAGCCGCTTTCGCAAAGGAAGCGGTTTTTTGATGTCTGTTATTTATGTTCTGCTCATGCTATAATTAAGGCAGGTAAAAAGGGGAACGAATGACAAAAATCATTGCGGTGACAAATCAAAAAGGTGGCGTCGGCAAAACAACGACGTCAATTAACGTAGCATATTTTTTGGCAAAAGCTGGCAAGAAAACGTTGTTGGTGGATTTTGATCCGCAGGGCAATGCTACTAGTGGACTTGGTATAGATAAGCAGAATTTGGGCGCAACAATATCAGAGGTGATTATGCGACAAATTGACCTGGCTAATATCATATTGCCAACGGAATATAAAAACTTGTCAATTGCTCCAGCTACACCTCATTTGGCGAATACGGAAGTAGAATTAGCGCAGGCGCAGGGAAGATTTGTTCGTTTGCGAGAGGCTTTGCAAAAGGCGACAGATTACGAGTATATTATTATTGATAGTCCGCCGAGCTTGAGTTTGTTGACTGTCAACGGTATGATTGCCGCTAATTACGTATTACTTCCAGTTCAAGCAGAATTTTATGCTCTTGAAGGATTGGGGCAGCTTTTGGAAAGTATGAAATTGATAAAGAAGGGGCTTAACCCACCTCTGGAATTATTGGGCGTTTTACTGACGATGATGGACTCCAGGACTACACTATCTGGGCAAGTTCATGCTGAGGTTAAAAAGTATTTTCCAGATAAGATTTTTAAGAATAGCATTCCGAGAAACATTCGCTTGGCTGAAGCTCCTAGTCATGGCGCGCCAGTTGGGGCGTATGATCGTTTTTCAAAAGGTTCTCGGGCTTATAAGGCGCTAACGAAAGAAATTATAGAGAGGGTGGAACGATGAAAAAAGGTTTAGGTAGAGGTTTTGGGTCATTGATTCCAACCAATTTGATCGATGAAACGTTCGATCCGACAGCACAACAGGATGTGAAAGTTTCTCATTTGAGAGATATTGCTATTGATCAAGTCGTCCCAGATCCAGATCAGCCGCGCCGTTTTTTTGATGAAAATGCTTTGAATGAGTTGACGGAATCGGTGCGCGAGCATGGCGTGGTTCAGCCAATTGTTGTGACGCCAAAAGGCGATAAATATCTGATCGTGGCGGGCGAGCGACGATGGCGTGCGGCGAATAGGGCGAATTTAACAGAGGTGCCGTGTATTGTCAGGAGTATGAGCGACCAAAATCGCTTGGAGATTTCTTTGATTGAAAACTTGCAACGACATGATTTGAATGCGCTTGAAACTGCGACTGCCTATCAGAAATTGCGCGACCAATTCAATATGACGCTGGAGGAAATTGGCAAGCGTTTGGGCGGCAAATCTATAAGTGCGGTCAGTAATACGTTGAGGCTACTGAAATTGCCGAAGTCTGTGCAGCAGGCGTTGTTTGAGGGGCGATTAAATGAAGGGCAGGCAAGACCTCTGATCGGTTTGCCTGATGACGCTGCAGAAGATATTATGGAGCGGGCTATTCGCGAGGAGTGGTCGGCGCGTCGAATTGAGCAGGTTGTGACTTTATGGAAACAGGCAAAGGATAATCCTATTGAGAATAAACGACGTCCAGCGGATATGCCGCATGCAGACGCCATCGAGAGTCTTTCTAAAAGGTTTGGTACGGGAGTAAAGATCCGGACGAATGGTCGTGGCGCTGGTCAAATCAGTATCAAGTTTAAGGACAATCTTGAATTTGAGCGAATAAGAGAATTGCTCGAAAAGTAATTTTTATTAGAACGAGCGAATTTTATTGAACGGGAATATTCGTAGACTAACTGGTCCGACGATGTCATAAAGGGGGATCGGCCCCATGCAGTTTCGAGAGTCGCAAGAATAGCTTCCTTGGCGGTGATCACCCATAACGAATATCGTGCCTTCTGGTACGGTCGTATCGACATCTCCAGAAGTAGGCTGTCCTGGCTCATTTTTATTGACTGAGGTGTCAGGGTTAAATCCGTCGGGATTTTCTGTGTTGTAAACAGTTACGGTGCCGTTTTTCACAGTAACTCGCTCACCAGCAAAGGCAATCACTCGCTTGACGATGTATTCATCTTTACCCGTTGAGGAATTGAAGTTAGGATTCTTAAATACAATTATTTGCCCACGATTTGGAATATAATTTTTATTCTGTAATTTTGATGCAGTAACGGGCAATCGATTGACAATTAGACGGTCACCGGTGTACATGGTCGTCTCCATACTTGCACCCTCAACATTAAAAGTTTGAAACACAAATGTGTTCAACAAAAGCGTGCCGATTACCACGCCAACAACGAAAATGACCATTCCCAGGCCATCTTGTAATTTTGGATGACGATCCATAAAAGTAGCGTCCATTGTTTCAATTATAAGCGTTTTGTGTGTTATAATCAATAGATATGAAACCACGCAAACAGTCGATGGACGGATTTGTCGCCAAGCGACCACAGCGAACTTCGTTGGGGGAAATTACTAGTAAAAAAACGACTACGCTCGGGCATCATCATGACAATGAGGATAGCTTGCAAATGTCGAATAATGCAACAAGAAATATTCAGCAACCAGCTTCTGCTAATAAATTAAAACAGAATATTAGTGAATCGCTGTCGGCGATTGATGAAAATGCCAAGCCTTCTCATCGGCAGGAGCGTAAGCAGAGGCGTAAGAAAAAGCTAGTTACCAGGATTATTCTTGCGATTATCGGAATTATTATTGCAATTGTGGCGGGTTGGCTGCTATTAAAATTATGGCAGACGATGAACTCGGTGTTCCATAACGGCGGAATCTTAGGGTTGTTTTCGCAGCAGAAGCTGAAAGAAGATGCTTATGGTCGAAGTAATGTGCTGATTCTAGGTACAACAGACGATGATCCGGATCATCCGGGTGCAACTCTGACTGACTCGATGATGATTCTTAGTGTCAGCCAAACAAAGAAAGATGCTTACATGTTCAGTATTCCACGCGACTTGTATGTAAAATTCGGTATGGCTTGCAATTCTGGCTACGCTGGTAAAATCAATGAATATTTTGGTTGCGTAAATAATGGAGATAGTGCGCAGGCTGAAGCCGAACGAATGGATAAAACTAAGAAATTCATTGGCGATATATTTGGCATGGATATTCAGTATGTGGCACATATTAATACTGCGGTAATTCGCGATGCTGTCAATGCAGTCGGTGGAGTTACCGTTGATGTACAGAGCCGTGATCCTAGGGGGATACTTGATCCGAGCATGGACTGGATGTGCCGAGCCAAGGAGCTGAACTATCAGCAACGTCGTGAACGATGTCCAACGGGTCACTATATGCAATTAACTAACGGCAAGCACGAAATGGATGGCGAAAAAGCGATGTGGTTCTCTCGAGCGCGTGGTTTGGTGGCACCAACTTACGGATTGGAACAATCCAACTTTGACCGAGAGAAAAACCAGCAGCTGGTATTAATGGCGTTAAAGGCTAAGGCTACTTCTACGGGAACGCTGACAGATTTTGGTAAGGTGACGTCATTAATGGATGCCATGGGCAAAAACTTGCGCACAAACATTGACACGAAAGAAATCCGTACAATTATGAATCTTGGCTCAGAGATAAAAGAATCTGATATTCATAGATTGAGTTTTGTGGATGAAAACAACGTACTTATGACTACTGGCACGGTAGGTGGCGCAAGTATAGTTCAGCCAGCCGCGGGATTATATGATTATGACGACATTCGCGCTTATATAAAGTCTGAGATTTACGCAACGCCATTATCTAAGGAAAAAGCCACAGTTGCTGTCTTGAATGGTTCCGGCGTGGCTGGTGCAGCGCAGAAAGAGGCGGACAAATTGACAGAATTAGGAATGAAAGTTATTCATGTTGGCAATGCTCCAGATGGTGAGAAAATAGCAAAAACCCAAGTTTATCAATTGCCAGCTGGTAAAGAAAAAACTGCTACAAAAGATAAATTTAAGGAGCTGTACGGTTCAGTTTCGTCAGATTCCTCGAAGTATAATTTGAATGTTGACGCGCAATTTATCGTTGTTGTGGGAACTGGCTCATAATTTGGTATAATAGAGTAAGTTATGGAGTTACTGAAAACTGTTAAACGAAGAACGTTTTGGAGCGAGTTAGTTTACTATGTCTTAAATATTGGCTTGGCGGCGGCATTGCTTGTTATTGCTCAAGCGTTTCAGACTCCATTTCCAGCGTTAGCACTTGTTGTACTGAGTAAATGGCGCATAATTGCCGTTCGTCCGCGTTTTTGGTGGGCAAACATTCAGGCTAACTTGGTTGACTTAACGGTTGGAATTGGTGTTGTTGGTCTGATGTATCTACCTACGTCAGTGTTTTATTTCCGCGTAGCTTTGGCGATATTATATGCAATTTGGCTGGTTGTGATTAAGCCGATGTCTAAGCGCTGGCAGGTCGCCATGCAGTCGTTGATCGCTATTTTCGTCGGCGTAACTGCGCTGATGGTGGTGTCGTACGAGTGGCCAGTTTCTGTAGTTGTTATTCTGATGTTCTTGATCGGTTATAGTTCTGCGCGCCATTTCTTACACAGTTATGACGAGGAGCAAACGGTTTTACTTTCGGCAATCTGGGGACTCGTCTTTGCTGAGCTGGGCTGGCTTTCGTATTATTGGACTTACAGTTACGGAAAGTCATTATTTGGCGGCGTTTCACAGGTTACAATAATCTTATTGCTATTCTCGCTTGTCGCCAGTAAAGCTTACCAATCTTACAACAAACACAAAGCTATTCGGTTTTCAGACATATCCGCTCCGGTGATTCTTACAATCGGAATTATCTTAGTGATGCTAGTGTTCTTAAATTCTGTAGTAATTTAATCTTGGGCGCCAGTGAAACGCAGGACTAGGATGTAATTGAGAACTCTCTCTTTTACAAAACCATTTTTCACGGCTTCGTCAATTATTCTATTGTGCTGCTGGGGATCCGCCTCGATAAATAACAAACCTTCTGGAGTGAGACATCGTGGTGCTTGTGAGATCAATTGCAATATCAATTTCAATCCTTCGTCTTCGGCGAAAAGCGCAATTTCTGGTTCGTATTGAAGTTCTGGAGATACGTCCCAATTTTTGTCAACGTAAGGCAAATTGGCAAATATATAGTCGACTGGTTTGAGCTGACCATTAAGTAATGATTGCTGTTGAATATGGACGTCTGCATTTAAGGCATTTGCATTTTTTTCTGCAATGTTTAAGGCTGGTTTACTGATATCGGATAAAATAACTGACAAGTTGTTTCTCTCTAATTTGGTGGTAATTCCCAGACAACCAGATCCTGTGCCAACATCAATTAAAACTTTCTCAGTAATTTCGCCAGCGGTTAGTTCTAAGAACAATGAAATTAGATCTTCGGATTCAGGGCGGGGAATTAGGACGGACGGAGATACGGTGAATTTACGGCCGTAAAATTCTTTATAGCCCAGAATATAGGCAATCGGTACGCGGTCTAATCTTAGGTCTAGTCTGGCATTTGCGATGTCAAATCTTCTGGGGTCAATTTCTTCGTCCAGGTGAGCGTGTAGGTAAGTGCGGTTTTTTCGTAAAGTGTTGGCTAATATCAATTCGGCGTCTAATCTGGCGGACGGGATGTTTGCCGTTTTTAAGGATTTTGTGGCAATTTTTAGCCATTCAGAGATAATCATGTGGCTAATTATAACATATATCTATGGAATGTAAAAAGTAAAACGCTTGCAAAAACTGAGAAAAATGGTAAAAAGTATTGATAAATCAAGAGAGAGAGAGTATTATAGGCTTCATATCATTAGCGAAAGAGATGAATATATAATGGAATTGCCAAATAATACGCATAGTAGTGAAGCCGCAAAACAAATGGAGTTTGCAGAAGGATTTAATCTTGAACTGACGACCGAAGAAAAGTTGCGGGCGGCAAAGGAATTTGATGATCTGGTTCAGCTGACATTGCTTAGATTCGCGGGAGACGCGGAAACTTACAATCATACTTTATCAATGGATCGAGTAGAATCGCAAGTTTTATTAGAAATTCCTCAAAAAGACGGATCTTATATATTGGTCAGTGTGGAATCCGCTCTGCTTGATAATGGAGATAAAGAACGATCCATATCAATTATGGAGTGGGATGAGGGAAGTAAAGAGACGCATGATTATTATATAGAAGATGATCAGGTTTTGAGGTACGATGACAATGTTGCTGAGCGGTCGAGAGAGTTAAAGAGAGTACTGCGCCCCGAAGGTATCATCATAATGCGTATGGTTGATAGGTGTAACAATGAAATAGAGAATGATAAATTAGAGCAACAAATGGGGCTGAATCGTCAACCAGTCGGTGTGGAAGAGGTGCGTAAGTTGGCAAAACTATTGGAGTCTGCTGAGCCGCGTAATCTGTACTAATTACTGGCATTCTGAGCTTTCAGCTCACGCTCATATCTCTGTAGATTTTCAATCAAATCGTCGATATCCCCGTTCATTGCAGCGGGGATATTGCTGCGGCTGTAGTGAATGCGGTGGTCGGTGATTCGGTCTTGTGGGAAGTTGTACGTTCGGATTTTTTCCGAGCGGTCGCCAGTTCCAACCAACGAGCGTCGCTCGGCGCTTAATTTGGCGTTTTCCTCGTCAATTTTCATCTGCAACAATCGCGAACGAAGCACGCTCATGGCTTTTTCGCGGTTTTTAATTTGTGACTTTTCATCCTGGTTTGTAACTATCATTCCAGTCGGCAAGTGGGTGATTCGCACTGCCGAGTCTGTGGTGTTCACGCTCTGTCCGCCGTGTCCACTGGAGCGGTAAATATCAACGCGCAAATCGTTCGGATTTATCTCAATGTCAGCCTCTTCTGCTTCTGGCAAAACTGCTACCGTTACGGTTGAAGTGTGGACGCGACCTTGGCTTTCGGTGACTGGAACTCGTTGAACTCGGTGTACGCCACCTTCGAACTTCAATTTAGAGTATGGCGCGTCGCCCTTGATCATGAAAATAACTTCTTTATAGCCGCCAGAATCATTGGCTGATTCGCTAATTAATTCTACTTTATAGCCGTTAGACTCGCACCAACGTAAATACATGCGGTATAGTTCCGCCGCAAACAACGACGCTTCATCGCCACCCGCACCAGCGCGGATTTCCATGATGATATTTTTCTCATCGTTGGGGTCTTTCGGGGTGAGAAGGATGAATAATTCTTCTTCTAATTCGGTCAATCGAGCTTCGGTTTCAGTAATTTCAAGTTTCGCCAGAGCGGCCAATTCACCGCCTTCGTTAGCTAATTTTTTGGCCTCTACTAAGTTTTTTTCCAGGTTTTCTCGCTCTTCGCCTTTGGAGATAAGCGTTTCTAATTCTGAAAATCGTTTGTTTTTTACCGTAAAATCTGGTGAGCTGTAAGCATCAGGTTGCGCTAAAAAATTGCTCAAATCAGCTCGTTCATTTTTCAGAGAATCCATGTCTAAAGAAATCTTCGCCATATCTATAGAATTATATCATACATTGACAAATGTATTTAAGTATTGTATTATATAGACATAATGAGAGAATGCAAGATTGATTCATATGATTTGGCTTACGAAAATACTGGTAAGTTGGCGCTTTGTGATGTTGGAAAGTCGCCTGAACTGGTGCAATGTACTGAAGATCTTCCAGAGGATATCCCAGTAAACGATCCGAGAGTTGATTTCATTGTGAAGAGTTTATTTAGTATTGACGCTCATCCAATAGCGAAGCCCGTTCCACTATGTGATTTAAATGAATCAATTAAAGGTAATATTGCCAGCGAAACGAAAATATCTATATATGAGGGTGAGTGGCCTGATGCGAGAGCGATTCCGGGATCTGATATTCCATTACTGGTTGGGCTATTTGTGGCTGCACCGTTGATTAAAGATTGGCGAGAAGGGCGAATGTCAGAGCCGAAAGGTGGAAGAAGCAGTCGTGAGGTTATTAGCCAATATACAAAAATGGATCCAGAAACCAGCCCTCCAATACGTAATGTAGATATTGTTGCGACTCCTGGTGGCGGAATATTTTTGGCTTTACAGGGTGATGGCGCGCACCGTTTGTGTGCCGCAAAGATGCGGGGAGATCGTGAAATATTGTGTCGCGAGATAAGTATTGTCAGATTGAACTAATGTAAAATAAAACCGCCCAGTGATTGAGCGGTTTTTGGATTGTCGGACTAATTTGTCAGATTATTTAGTCTTTTTGTCTGATTTTGGAGAATCAGTTTTAGCTGCTTTTTTAGCGTTAGCTTTCTTTGCTTTGTTTGCCAAAGCTGCTCGGCGAGCTTCAGCGGCTGCTTGACGAGCCTTAAAGCGATCAACACGACCTTCGGTGTCGATAATCTTTTCTTCACCAGTAAAGAATGGGTGAGATGCTGATGAAATGTGAACCTTAACCAATGGATATTCGTTGCCGTCTTCCCATTTGATAGTTTCGGTTGTTTGCGCTGTTGACTGAGTCAAGAACGCGAAGCCCGCTTGTTCGTCGCTAAATACGACAGGGCGATAGTTCTGTGGGTGAATACTGCTTTTCATAACCTTGGTATTTTAACAGAAAAAACGGAGTAATGCAAATATCACTAGCAGCACGAGTATACATTGCAATCATGTCGTTTGCAAATTGTCAAAAATATGATGAAATACTTGACAAATCAAGAGAGAGAGAGTATAACTGGTTCTAATAATTAGGAAAATTAAGGAGTTATATAATATGGACAAGGGAAGGCAACCTACACTTTGGAGTAATCATAATTTAGACATCTTGGCGAATGAGGCGTTTCGGCGCGGTGAAGAAAAAAGAAAGATACAGGTTGTCAGCGAGATACTGAATCAGCCTGACGGCTATGAAGATAATGAGATAGATGCGACTGGACGTAAAGATTCATTATCAGATCTTGATCGTATGCTTGGTTTGGCTTTTGATATAGGTATATCTCCTAAATTTTTAAGTAATTATATTATTAGCGCGAAGCTGTTTAATCCTCATGAGAGTGTTGTCGATTCTTCTAATGCTATACCGGTGGAGGTGCACACTTCAGTTGTGGCATTTGATATCTACGAGAAGGCTACTTCTACTAGAGAAACCGGAGCAAAAGTTGGCTCGATTTTATTGCCTAAGATGTCGGCGAACTTAATTGATGAGCCGGCGCCAGATATGACTGCAAAAGATTTGGTATGGAGAAAGAACTGTACATATGCCGCTCTTGTGCATGATGATACAATTACTTATCTTGAGGTTGTAGAGAAAGGAAGAGAGAATTTTAGTATTCGGAAGCTTTCTTCTTCAAGTAATGAAGCAATTGAGCTTGATCAAGAGATGGAAAAGTTCATTGCGTCGCGTCGAGAGATAGTTGCTCCTGATGAAGAATAGTGGTATAATTGCCAAGTAACTAATTTTAATGACACAATCCGCTTCACACTCCAAATTGTGGGCGGATGAGGCAAAAGGAGAAAATGATGTCTGTAAAGGTAGACATTAAGGCTTTGCTGGAGTCAGGTGTTCATTTTGGACACAAAACCAGCCGCTGGCACCCAAAGATGGCGCCATATATTCACAGTAAGCGTCAGGATAGTCACATTATTGACTTGACTAAGACTGTTGAAGCTTTGGATAAGGCTTTGCCAGAATTGACAAAGATTGCTGCATCAGGCCGCAAGGTTTTGTTCGTTGGTACTAAAAAGCAAGCCAAAGACGTTGTTCGTGAAGCAGCTGAAAAGATCAACCAGCCATACGTAGTTGAGCGCTGGATTGGTGGTATGTTGACTAACGGTTCAACTATTGCTCAGCAAATTAAGAAGCTGAAGAATCTTGAAAAGCGAATGGCTTCAGGTGACTTGGAAAAGCGTTATAACAAGCTTGAAGTGCAGCGCTTCCAAGAGGAAATCGACAGCTTGAATATGAAATATGGCGGCATCAAGGATTTGATGGGCAAGCCAGGCGCTGTTGTTGTAGTTGACGCATTGACCGACGCAAATGCAGTTCGTGAGGCTCAAACTTTGGGTGTGCCAGTATTTGCAATTGTTGACACCAACGTTAACCCAACAGGAATTGATTACGTAATTCCAGGTAATGACGACGCTGTTAAGGGTATTCAATTGCTATTAGATTACTTCACCGCAGCTGTCGCTGAAGGTGCAGGTAGCGTAAAGGTTGAAGAAAAACCAGCTAAAAAAGAGGAGAAATAGGATGGGCGTTTCTGTTGACGATATCAAAAAATTGCGCGAATTGACCGGCGTAGGTTTGACCGATGCTAAGAAAGCTTTGGTTGAGGCTGAGGGCGATTTCGATAAAGCCTTGGAAGCTATGCGCAAAAAGGGCTTGACGAAAGCTGAAAAGAAGGGTGACCGCGAAGCTCGTGAAGGTTTGATCGAAAGTTATGTTCACTCTGGCCGAATCGGCGTTATCGTTGAGGTAAACTGCGAAACCGACTTTGTGGCTCGACTTGACGATTTTAAGACGTTGGCGCACGAAGTTGCTATGCAAATTGCAGCGATGAGCCCAAAGTATGTTTCTGAAGCTGACATTCCAGCAGAGGAAATGGAGCGCGTTAAAGCTGAGCTTATGGCGAGCGAATCTTTGGCAAGTAAGCCTGAAGAAATGCGCGAAAAGATCGTTGAAGGTCAATTGAAGAAGCATTTTGCTGAGCAGGTTCTTATGAGTCAGGCATACATTTTGGACGATTCTAAGACTGTTGAGCAACACATTAAGGAAGCGATTGCGAAATTAGGTGAGAACATCGTGGTTCGTCAGTTTAAGCGAATTGAGCTGGGTGTAAGCGAATAATTCCTAGTTTAGAAAATTGTTCAGGAAAGAAATCGGCTGTAATAATGCGGCCGATTTTTTATTGTGTGGAAATTATCGAGCAGCCGTCTTTTTGGTGACGCGCATCTGTTGTGGTGACGATAAATTGGTGATTTTGAATGGTTTCTTGGAGAAGTTTTTCGCGAGTGGCGTCTAGCTCCGAGAAAACGTCGTCTAACAAAATGAGTGGTCGAGATTGGCTGACTTCCGTCTGCAACTCAAGCTCCAGTAACTTGAATGCCAGCATAATTGTACGCATTTCTCCGCGCGAAGCAACCTTAATAGCGGGTTGGTCATGTAGGAAAATTGTGAAATCTTCACGGTGCGGTCCGGCAGAAGTAAAACCGGTAGCCATTTCATAGTCACGAGATTTTTCTAAGCGATTTAGTAGGGCTTGGTCGTAATTTTCTAGAGGTTCAGAAGCGCCATATTCGATGGACAATTGTGTGTCTTTTCCCGCCAAAGATTCGTATAAATTTTTTATGCGAGGCTCGTTTATCTGGAGAAACTTGGCTCGTTTTTGGGTAATGCTGGTTGCGTATTGGACAAATTTTATATCCCAAGCAAACAGGTTGTCGCGCCAAATTGATGAGTCTTCTTGGTGGGATTTTAAGAGTTCGTTGCGCTGTAAAAGAGTGCGATTGAAAGCTCTTAAATCCGTGTCGTATTTGGGGTCAAGTCGGGCAATTAAGCCATCCAGAAAGTCGCGTCGTCGGGACGGTGAGGAGGAAATTAATCTTAGTTCGCTTGGCTCAAACAAAACGACGGGCAGACGATTTTTCCTAGTTAAGACCTTTGACTTATTGTCATTGATGATGAATTCTTTGTTGATTTTTCCGGAAATTGAGTCTAGCTTAATACGTCGCTCGCCGAAATCTCCCTCCAGATGAATAATCGTCTGTGGGGCATTCAGCGTCATACAATCGCCAAGACTGCCACGAAAACTACTGCCGCGTAGCGCCACATAAACTGCCTCGAGCAGATTCGTCTTGCCGGTGCCATTTGGTCCAACGATTACCGTTCCAGAATTGCTAAAAGTCGCTTCGTGCAGATGATAAGACCGAAAATTGTATAGCTTAATCTTAGAAATCACTCTGTTATTATAGCACGGGGCGTAAGGCAAAATTAGCAGACAAGACGCTTGAAGTTTGATATAATAACGGATAGATAAATTGGAGGAAATATGTTCGACACAAACCCTTATGAAGAAAAAATGAATGCAGCGTTTAGCTTTTTTCAAGATGAATTGAAGAAGGTGCGAACAGGCAGGGCACACGCTGGAATGCTTGACGGTGTTATGGTTGAAGCTTACGGCACAAAAATGCCGCTTAATCAGGTTGCAAACGTAACCGCTCCAGAGGCACAAATGTTGTTAGTTACGCCATTTGACCCGAGTAATATTACAGCAATTTCTTCTGCAATTCGCGATAATCAAAGTCTAGGTTTTAATCCGTCTGACGATGGGCGAGTGGTCCGCGTTCCAGTTCCAGCTTTGACTGAAGAGCGCCGCCACCAATTGGTGAAACAGGTTAGCGAGAAGGTTGAGGAGGCTCGAATTGCGATGCGTAATATTCGTCAGGATGCATTAAAGGATGCTAAGCGAATGAAGGATAATAAAGAGCTGAGCGAAGACGATTTGAAGCGCGTAGAGAAAGAAATTGACGGTTTAATGAGTAAGATGCAAGCGCAAATTGACGAGGCATTTAAGGCAAAAGAAAAGGACGTCTTAACAGTTTAATGAGCGAAACTTTTGCCGATAAAGTGAAAGCGTTGAATTTGCCGTTGGATCAAATTATTGTTATTGGTAGCGGGATTTTGGATCAATTGGGGATTCGTACAGCTAGTGATATTGATCTTGCGGCGAGTTCTGATTTGATGAAAAAGCTCTCTGAGGAAAGTGGCGATTGGCTTAAAAAGTTCGACGATAATCAGCGTTTTTATTTTGTAAAAGGTGATGGTTCGGCTGAAGTATGGGACGGCTGGGTTTTTGATGGGCAGGCTGTTAGCTATGATGATTTGCTTGATTATGCGGTGAAATATGATGACGTGAGGTTTGTCAATTTAGAGTTCTTGTTTCGATGGAAAAAATGGCGCAGTCGCGAAAAAGATGTTCAGGATGTGAAATTAATTGATGAATGGAGGGCGAATAATGAGTGAAGATGCTAATTTGCCGCGGCATATCGGATTTATTGTTGATGGAAATCGGCGGTGGGCAAAGCAGCATGGCTTGCCGACATACGAAGGACATCTGGCGGGCTATAACGCGTTAAAAGACGTGGCGTTAGAGGTTCTTCATCGGGGTGTGAAATACGCGAGTGCTTATGTTTTTAGTACGGAAAACTGGAAACGGTCAGAGGAAGAAGTCCGACATTTGATGAAATTGCTATTGAACATATTGAAGGCTGACCTGCCGATATTTATTGAAAACGAGGTTCGCTTGAGGGTTGTTGGGTCCAGGGAAGGCTTGTCGGATCAATTGATCAAAGCGATTGACGAGGCTGAGGAAAAGACCGCCGATCTGAAAAATGGAGAACTGGTCTTATGTTTGAATTATGGCGGACATTTGGAGATTGCTGATGCGGTTAAAAAAATTGTTCAATCTGGAATTTCTCCCGAGGAGGTTACGCCTGAGTTGATTGCTGAAAACATATATGCGCCAGAGGTGCCGCCGTGCGATTTGATTGTTAGAACTTCTAGCGAGCAGCGGCTCAGCAACTTTATGTTGTGGCGATCAGCGTACAGTGAGTTGATGTTTATTGAGAAGAATTGGCCAGATATGACGGTGGAAGACGTGTCTGTGATTTTAGAGGAATATGCTAATCGGAATAGGCGGTTTGGGAAATGATTATTTGGGGGGTACTTTTAGGGTTATTTGTTCTCATTTTATTGGTGGTTTTGCATGAATTAGGTCATGCTATTGTTGCCAAGAGAAACGGTGTTAAGGTTGAGGAATTTGGGATCGGATTTCCGCCTGCCGCAAAAAAATGGAAAGTAAAGCGAAGTTTCTTGGGTGAAAGCGTAACGTTTAGTCTGAATTGGCTGCCGCTTGGTGGATTTGTCAGATTGAAAGGTGAATATGATTCCGCAAAAGGCGAGGGCACATATGGCGGATCGACATTTTGGGTGAAGACGAAGATTCTGCTGGCTGGCGTTATGATGAACTGGATAACTGCGATTGTTTTGTTCATGATTCTTGCGGTAATTGGCACGCCGAAAATCCTGTCGAACCAAGTACAATTGCCATTTGATACAGAGGTTAGGCGTTCACCGGTGGCGATAGCGAAAGTTACGCCGGGTTCGCCTGCCGATAAAGCCGGACTTAAGATCAATGATCAATTGGTGCAGATAAATAATCAACCGCTTACAGAGGCGGGAAAGTTGCCAATTGTAACGAAGGAGAATGCTGGTAAAAAAATCAACGTCAAGTACAAGCGTGACGGCAAAGAGTTGGCTGTTGACGTCCAGCTGAATGATGAAAAGTCCGTGAAGGGAAGCGGATACCTGGGCGTTATTCCGGGGCAGACGGAGAAAATGTATAGTACATGGTCGGCGCCTATTGTGGGTGTGGCGACTACTGGGCAATTGTCATATGAAACTATCAAAGGCGTTGGCGTGCTATTGGTAAAAACCGTACACGGATCAATCGGACAAATATTCGGTTCCGCAGAATCAAAAGAATCTGCAAGAGCTGATTTGGCCTCTGTTAGTGGGAGCGTAGCAGGACCAATTGGCATACTGGGAGTACTATTCCCGTCAGTCGTTAATTCTGGAATTGAGCAAATCATTTTCGTAGCGGCGTTAATTTCACTGACGCTGGCTGTGATGAACATTTTACCAATCCCAGCGCTCGACGGCGGTCGCTGGTTCACGATGACAATTTTCCGCCTATTTAAGAAAGATTTAACAAAAGAGCGTGAGGAAAATATTCAGGCGACCGGTATGTTAATTCTATTAATCTTAACAATTTTGGTGACGATCAGTGATGTTGGAAAACTCTTCTAAGAAAATAAAAAACCGCAAATGGTGGCTGATTTTGGCGCTCCCAGCTTGGGTTTATGGCGTATTTTTGGCGGTGGAAGTTGTTGTTTCATTGGCGGTCGGTGCTTTGATAAAAATCGGTGTGCCACTCAATTCTGTGAACCCGGTTATTTTTAACACTGTACTTTCGGTCATTGTATATGTTTTGTCGTTAATTGTCGTTATTAGCGTGCCATTTTTGGTTAAGAAGCGTCAGACGACTTTGAGCAATTTGGGCGTGAATGATTGGCCGACGTTTTTGGAGATATTTATCTCTCCGTTTGCTTTTGTGGCGTACTTTTTACTAACAATGGTTACGATGAGTATTGCTAGTGGTGTTTTTTCGGTGGATATGCAACAGAAGCAAGCTATACCGTTTAGTCAGAGTATGCTTGCGACTCAATGGCAGTTTATTATGGCGTTTGTCGTTCTGGTGGTATTGGCACCAATTGCGGAGGAGCTTTTATATCGAGGATATCTGTATGGCAAGCTGCGTAATTCTTTTTCAATTTGGCTATCAATTATCATAACGAGCATAGCGTTTGGCGCGGCGCATCTTTGGGCTGGTCCAGACTCACCATTGCAATGGGCGGTAGCAGTTGATACATTTACTTTAAGCTTGGTGATGTGCGCAACTAGGGAATATACTGGCGCAATTTGGGTGCCGATTATGATGCATATGATGAAGAACGGAATAGCTTTTTATTTCTTGTTTATCAATACGGGCGCGATTAATCAGACAGAATCGTTATTGCCATTTATATTTATGTAAAGGAGAAAAATATGCGAATGACACAACTTTTTACTAGAACTTTGAAACAGGCGCCAGCTGGCGAGGTTGCGCGAAATGCTCAGCTTTTGATTCGTGCTGGCTACGTACATAAAACGATGGCGGGCGTGTATTCGTTTTTACCGTTGGGCTTGAGAGTTCTTGAGAATATTAAGCAAATTGTTCGCGAGGAAATGGACAAGGTTAATAGCCAGGAATTGGTGATGAGTACTTTGCAGCGAAAGGAATTATGGGAAGAAACTGGCCGCTGGAGTGATGAACTGGTCGATGTTTGGTTTAAGTCTAAGCTGCAAGACGGCACAGACATTGGCTTTGGTTGGACACATGAGGAACCGATTGTTGATCTTCTTCGCAATTACTTAAAGAGCTACAAAGATTTGCCGATTAGCGTTTATCAATTCCAGAATAAATTGCGAAATGAACTTCGCGCTAAGAGTGGAATTATGCGTGGTCGTGAATTTGTGATGAAGGATATGTATTCGATCCACGACAGCAAAGAGAGCTTGGATAATTATTACAATTCGGTTATCGAGGCGTATAAGCGTTGTTGTGACCGATTTGGAATTGGCGATGAAACATATGTGACGTTTGCTTCTGGTGGCGCTTTTACGAAGTTTAGTCATGAATTTCAGACGATTTGCGATGTTGGCGAGGATTATATTTATTTGCATCGTGGTAAAAATATTGCTGTTAATGAGGAAGTTTTGGACGAGGCAATTGAGGAGCTCGGCGTCGATCGTAGTGAATTGGAAAAGGTAAAAACTGCCGAAGTTGGCAATATCTTTAATTTCGGCACGCAGAAATCCGAAGAAATGAAGTTGGTATTTACTGACGCCGAAGGTAAAGAACAATACGCTTATATGGGAAGTTATGGCATTGGAATTACGCGAGTTATGGGCGTGATTGTTGAGAAATTTGCCGATGATAAAGGTTTGGTTTGGCCGGAAAATATTGCGCCATTTAAGTTTCATATTGTTGCAATTGGCGAAAAGGGCAAGGGTTTGGCGAGTAAGTTCTATGATGAGCTAGCTGATGGCGGCGTCGATGCGCTACTTGATGATCGCGACGAGCGTCCAGGCGTGAAATTTGCTGATGCTGAGCTCATGGGCTTGCCGTGGCGGATAACGATTGGCGATCGAGCGATTGATGGTGATGGCTTGTTCGAATTGACAGAACGGGCAACTGGCGAAACGCAAAAAATGAATTATCAACAATTGATGGATTTTTGCTTGAGCCGGTAGGGCTGATTATATTGACATAATAAATAGCGATTGATATACTCAGATAGACTTAATTAAGACTAATTAAAAACACTATATTTAGTGTAGATCGTAAGACTAATACCACTACATACAGTAGAGGAGGAAATTTTTATGAAAAAAACTTATCAAATTACAGAAGCTGGAAAGGCTGATTTAGAGAAAGAGTTGGCAGAGTTGAAGGGGCGACGCGGCGAGATTGCTGAAAAAATTGCGGCAGCACGAGATTTTGGCGACTTGAGCGAAAACGCGGAATATGACGCTGCACGCGAAGAGCAGGGCTTGGTAGAAACGCGAATTTTGGAAATTGAAGATATTTTGCAGAACGCCGAAATTATTAAATCCAACGGTAGCTCAAGTGTCGGTTTGGGCAGTACGGTTGAACTGCAATGCCCAGAGAAGACTGTGACTTATACAGTTGTCGGTCCAGTTGAGGCTGATCCATTGGCTGGCAGAATCTCAGATCAATCGCCAATTGGTAAAGAATTGATTGGTAAGAAAATTGGTGACGAAGTGACGATTAAAACGCCAAAAGCCGAAATTACCTACATTATTAAGTCGATATCTTAAGTCTGGCGGGATTTATCGCGTATAATGTGCTATAATTATCTCTGTTATGGCCACATTACAAGATTATCGAAATGAACGACTACGAAAACTGGAAACATTACGTCAATTAGGCGTTGAACCATATCCAGCAAAATCAGAACGAACTCACACTTGTGCTGAGGTTTTGTCTAAGTATGATGAGCTAGCTGGTAAGGAAGTTGTTGTTGCGGGTCGTGTGGCGTCTATTCGCAGTTTTGGTAAATTGGCATTTATTAAATTACGCGATCAATCTGGTGATGTGCAACTTTACTTGCAACGTGATGACGTGGCGGAATTAGATGCTGCACGCGGCGTGCTTGGTATGAAGCAGCTTAAATTACTAGACACGGGCGATTTTATTGAGGCGAAGGGCGTGATGACCACGACGCAAACGGGTGAAAAATCCGTTGGCGTGCGTGAGCTTAGGTTGTTGACTAAGTCATTAAGGCCAATGCCGGAAAAATTAGAGAATAAGGAAGAGCGTTTACGCCGACGCTATGTTGATATGAATGTTAATCCCGAAGTTCGCGAGCGATTTATTCGTCGAAGTAAGTTTTGGCAAGCAACGCGAGATTATTTGAATAGCCATGGATTCATTGAGATTAATGTTCCTGTTTTGGAGCATACCACTGGCGGTGCGGACGCGAACCCATTTGTGACGCATATGGATGCGCTGGGCGATCAGCAGTTTTATTTGCGAATTAGCCACGAATTGCCATTAAAGCGATTGATTGGTGCTGGATTTGAGAAAGTTTATGATCTCGGTCCGCGTTTTCGCAATGAAAATTACTCGGACGAGCATCTGCCAGAACATATTGCTATGGAGTGGTACGCGGCTTACTGGGATTGGAAGCAGGGAATGCGTTTCATGGAGTCGATGTACAAAGATGTGCTTCATAAGACTTTTGGTACTCTGCAATTCCAATTGGGCAAATTCAACGTCGATATGAGCGGTGAGTGGGAAGTTTGGGATTATGCTGAGGTTATTCGCAAACATTACGGAATCGATGTTTATAACACGACGATTGAAGAGGTTGCCGCTAAACTGAAAGAGTATAATTTGGAAGTTGAAAAAACTGACTCTATTCCACGCAGTATTGATAAGTTATGGAAGAATATTCGTAAAGATGTTGCTGGTCCGGTTTGGTTGGTGAATACGCCGAAGTTTATTAGTCCGCTGTCAAAGACTAATCCGGAAAATCCAGAGACAGTGGAGCGTTTTCAGCCGGTAATTGCTGGTTCGGAATTGGGTAATGGATTCTCTGAGTTGAATGATCCGATTGATCAGTTAAATCGTTTCCTTGAGCAACAGCAAATGCGTGATGCTGGCGACGAAGAAGCGATGATGCTTGATATTGATTACGTCGAGATGTTGGAATATGGAATGCCGCCGGCTTGTGGTTGGGGTTATTCTGAGCGAGTATTCTGGATTTTCGAGGGCGTTACAGCGCGTGAAGGTGTGCCGTTCCCGCAGCTTAAGAGCGAAATTGACGAAACAACTCGAGCGATATACCCGCAAGTCAACTTGTAGTTTTGTTATAATTAAAATATGAAACGTTTTCTTTTGGGGTTAATAACTGTCGGGCTATTGTTGGCCGGGTTTGGTAAAATAGCGTTTGCGGCGCGCTCGACGGATAATTTTACTATCACAAAATTTGATGCGGAATATTCACTGAGTCGCGACTCTGATAATCGATCAAAATTGGAAACCACTTGGCGAATTACCGCTAATTTTCCGCCAAACCAAAATCGGGGAATTGCGCCAGTTTTTGTTAAGCAGTACGATAATCACTCGACTAATTTTTCGTTGCAATCTGTAACTGACGAAAATGGTACGTCGCTCGAATATTCTTGGAACGACGACGAACTGAGAATTGGCAATAAAAATACTTACGTGGAAGGTAAGAAGACTTATGTTATTAAGTTCACGCAGCATGACGTGACTAAGAATTACAGTAATACGGGGCGTGATGAATTCTATTGGGATGTGGTCGGTGATGAATGGCGCGTTCCGATGGAGAATGTGCAAATTTCCGTGAAGCTTGACGAATCTTTGGCCGCGGCAAGGCAAGGTAAGGTTTTTTGTTATGTCGGCAGTCAAGGTTCGACGACGCAATGCGATTTGAACGAGGATAAGAATCAGATTACTACAAAAATTGATAAGCTGAGTCGTCAACAAGGCGTAACTGTGGCAGTTGGATTTAAGAGCGGGACTTTTTCTGAGTACCAAGAAACGTTGATGGAGAAGCTGATTGGAATTTGGCATTTGATGCAGATTCTAGCTTATACGATCGCGACACCTTTGGCGATTTTTCTAATAATTCGATATAGACGATTGGTTGGTAGAGAGAAGGAGTTAAAACCGATTCCACCGGAATATTTGCCGCCAGAGGATATTAGTGTTCTGATGTCGACGTATATTTTGAAGAAATATGACCCATTCAAGGTTAAAGGCTTGCCGAAAGTTGCGCAATTATTAGACCTGGCGGTTCGGCATTATATTAAAATTTATGAAGTGAAAAAATCTTCGCTATTTAGTGGTGCGCAATATGAAATTGAAATTGTTAAAGATCTGCAAGAACTTAAAGACGAGGAAATTGAAATTGTCCAAGATATGTTCGACAGTTCATCTATTCCAAAACCAGGTCAACGCCTAAATCTGAAAAATCTTCAAAATAATATAAAATACATGACACGAACGCGTGACGATGATAAAAATTTGGAGACGCTAGCTAGAGAGGAATATGGTTTGTGTGAGCAAAATCCGGAAGTGAAACGAATAATGGGAGGGTGGTTTAAACGAGTTCTTGTGCTGGCTGTTTTGCTTTTGTCGCCGATGCTTCTTGTTGTGTCAATTATGCTCGTCTTCGCTTCCAGAGGTTGGTCACTGACTGATAAAGGCTTAAGCTTGAGACGATATTTGGAGGGATTGAAAATGTATATCGGTGTGGCTGAGGCTGAGCGATTGAATATTCTACAAAGTCCTGAGGGCGCGGAAAAAGTAGTTGTTGACGTGAACGACGGAAAACAACTTGTTAAATTATATGAAAGAGTTTTACCTTACGCTGTGTTGTTCGGACAAGAGAAAAATTGGAGCAAGCAAATGGGCAAATATTACGAGCAAGTTGGCGAGGCACCAGATTGGTACGTTGGGCAGGGCGCATTTAATGCCGTGGCGTTTTCGTCTGGGCTAAGCGGTTTGTCGACGGCGGCTGGTCATGCTAGTGATTATTCTTCAACTTCTGGCGGTTCGTCTGGCGGTGGATTCGCTGGCGGCGGCGGAGGCGGCGGCGGAGGCGGCGGCTGGTAGAATTTGGTATAATTAAAGATATGGATTTTTATTGGAGTTATTTTCTGACAGGATGTTTTTAGTTGTAATTAGGAGTAGAGGTTGTAATTATGTCTGATGTTTTATTATGGCTGGCGGCTGCTGTTTTGTTGGTGCTTTCTGGTTTGTTTTCTGGGTTGAATATTGGCTTAATGATGGCGCGACCTGATGATTTGAGGCGGAAGGCCAGGCAGGGCGACAAAATTGCGGCGCGAGTGTATCGATATCGAAAAGACGGCTATTATTTAATTTTCTGTATTTTGCTTGGTAACGTCGGCGTGAATACCGCGATGTCAATTTTGCTTGGCAATATGACGAATGGCGTGGTTGGCGGTTTGATTGCGACGCTTCTCATTACGATGTTTGGCGAGATTTTGCCGCAGGCGATTTTCTCGCAGCGTGGATATCGATTTGTGCGATATTTCTTTTGGTTGCTTGATGTGATTTACGTGCTATTTTGGCCGCTTGCTCAGCCGATGTCGAAATTGTTGAATCGCTGGCTGGGTAAGGAAACGCCGCAATTATATTCTCATCAGGAGTTGGAGGAGATTATTCACGAGCACGCCGTCAGGTCGGATAGTCCGGTTGATTATGACGAAAGCCGAATTGCGGCAGGAGCGCTGCAGTTTAGCAAAAAGACGGCTGGCGATTTGGTTACGCCGATGAGCGAGGTTTTTGTTGTGGATTTGGATGATGAATTGGATGCTACGCTTTTGGCGCAAATAAAGCACGCTGGACATTCGCGAATTCCAGTCAGATCTGAAGGCGAATTGGTGGGTGTGTTGTATGTGAAGGATGTCGTTGGACGGGATTTGCCGTTGCCAATTAGTCAATTGTACCGCGATAAAATTTACGATATTGACAAGAGATCGCGCCTGGATACAGTTTTAAGTCGATTCATTCAAACGCGCAATCATTTGTTTGTGGTGATGGACGATGAAACGGAGCTGGGAATTATTACGCTGGAAGACGTGATCGAGGAGATTCTGGATCAAGAGATTGAAGATGAGTATGACGAGGAATAGAGAACAATTTATATATAGTGGTATACTAAGAAATATATTTGACAAAAACGGTGGGCAGGGAGATTAATGTGCCTAAAGAGCAATATTTTGGAGATGGCATTCCTGATCGATTGCGACAGATATCAGTCGAAAATATGCCGATAGAAAAGTTATATATCCCCGATACCATAATGGATGATTCGGAGCTTTCTGATCTGGGCGACGAAGTGGAGTTTGACGATGATGCTATATATATAGACAAAACTCAGGCAGGAGGTCTGGGCAGGCTGGCTATAGATAAGAGGTGTGTCGTGAAAGCTCTCGATAAAATTGATCCAGCTGATTTTAATTCAGTAATTCTAATGAAAGTATATGTACAAGATGGCGACAATCTTTGTTGCGGTGTTATCGCGGACTGCCGATTTTACAAAGGGTCATTTGGTGCTGATAGTGGAAAGGAAATTGATTTTACAGATCAGGAAGAGATGTGGGAGACACTTGATGATCAAGCAAATAAATTAGTAATTTCTGCTGTGGTTGATATAGAAGATGGACAAGTTAAAATATGGGGTGATTCAGCGTTTTTTGATGTCGCTGTGTATATGACTAAGTTAGTTAGCAGTAAGTATTCGAAATGCGAAGAGAGTGATGAACAGGCGTCTAAATCTGACGCGGCTTTAAGAAAATCCGAACTTCAAGATAAAGCTAAAAAGGCTATATCTTCTTTATCTAAGACTTGTGAATATGCAGTTGGTGGTTTACATAAGTGGATTAAGGATTGTCGGAAATAGAAAATTTTGAATATTATTTTTCAAAAATACCTTGACAATTTAAGGTACCTTGTATAACATAGTACTATGTATAATAAATCAACAAGGAGTTTAATGTGAAAAGAATTGACATTATTAAACGCGCCGGTCGAAATTTGGGGCGATCAAAAGGTCGTACGATCTTAACCGCGCTGGCGATTTCAGTCGGAGCATTTACGATTGGCTTGGCGCTGATGGCTGGAGAAGGTGGCCGTCTGTATACAAACAGTCTGGTCGACGCGGCTGGTGATAAAAAATCCGTTTCGGTCTATAAAAAAGTGACCTCGTCAGGATCTGATAGCAATCTTCCGGAATATAGCGACTCGGAAGATACGGAAAATAGTCAATCTAAGGCGATAGAGAAATATTCGATGACTGATAACGACGTGAAAAAAATACAGAAAATCCCGCACGTGGAAAAAGTGACGCCAGCTTATTCCATGTCAGGAGTTTTATATGTCAAAAGTTCGGCAAGCGACAAGAAATTCGTGCCTAGCGTAACTGTGAAGTTTGATAAAACCCGAATGGAACTTGCGGCTGGTAGTTTGGATAATTTTATGCCGAAAAAGGGCGAAGTTGTTATTTCAGAATCTTACGTGAAAAAAATGGGATTCAGTAATGCAGAATCAGCAATTGGGCAAACGATTACACTAGGATTGCAAAAAGGAACTTCATCAAGCAAGGGTGCTGATAAAGAAATATCTCTGAAAGTCGCAGCGGTCGATAAACCTTCGGATACGATCCTGTTTTACCAGCCGACTGTGCGCGTTTCTGTGGACGACGCTAAGGATATTTACGACTTCAGCCACCCTAAAGATTTGCCTAATGAATATTCTTACGTAATTGCGTCGGTTGATGATGAGAAAAATGTTGAGGCAGTGAAGAATGAGCTTGGCAAGGATTATGAGTCGTATTCGATTCAGGACACGCAAAAAGTTATTTTAACTTTTGTGAATGTGGCTCAAATGGCGCTGATTGGGTTTGGCGGCTTGGCGCTTTTGGCGAGTGTTTTTGGGATTATTAACACAATGTACATTTCGGTTTTGGAGCGAACTAGTCAGATTGGACTAATGAAAGCTTTAGGAATGAGAGGTCGCGATATTGGTAAAATGTTTAGATATGAAGCGGCGTGGGTTGGGCTTCTTGGCGGCTTAATCGGTGTTGGCTTGGCGAGTTTGATGTCGCTACTTAATCCTATGATTGCTAGTTTTCTGAAATTGGAGCAAGGTACGAATTTATTAGTTATTAATCCTTTGCAAATGGCGTTGCTGATAATCGGACTAATGGTTATGGCGGTACTTTCTGGCTGGCTGCCTAGCCGTAAAGCGACAAAGTTAGATCCAATTGAAGCATTAAGGACGGAATAGGAGAATTGTTATGATTGAACTTAAGAATGTGACGAAAATTTACGGTAAAAAGAAAAACCAATTTGTGGCGTTGAATGATGTGAGCTTGCAAATTCCAACAGGTGTGAGTGTGGCAATCTTGGGTAAATCTGGCTCGGGAAAATCGACACTGATGCACGCAATTTCTGGGTTGGATCGACCACAGCAAGGTCAAGTGATAATTGATGGTCAAGATATTTTGAAACTGAAACAAAAACAGGTCGATGAATTCAGAGCAAAGAAAATAGGCTTTATTTTCCAAAGTTTCTTTGTTCAGGGCAATGAGAGTGTGGCAGATAATGTGAGTTTGCCATTGGAAATTGTGAAAATGCCAAGAGGTTTAAGGGAGAGCAAGATTAACGCGGCATTGAAGGCGGTAGATTTGTATGAAAAGCGCAAGAATCGTGCGAAGGATTTGTCGGGAGGACAAAAGCAGCGTTTGGCGATTGCGCGGGCGATCGTTGGTGACCCGCAGATTATTTTTGCGGACGAACCGACGGGGAACTTGGATAGTGAAACTGGTGCGAAGGTAGAGGAATTGCTATTCAATTACAACAAGCAAGAGGGCGCGACGCTGATTATCGTGACGCACGATGTCGACTTGGCGAAGAAGTGTGATTACCAAATCCTGATTAAAGACGGCAAAATCAAGGGTTCTAATATACCGAAAGAAGGCAAAATTGGACGTTGATAGCTATGCGGAAAGCTTGGCGGTTCAACTGCGAAAAGGATTTTTGGTTTATTGCGTTTTATTGGTTTGTTCTAATAAAGCGCAGTACGCCGGCGATATCGTTAAGCAATTGAACGATTCGGATTTAACGGTGGTCGAAGGTACGATTTATCCGCTGCTGAATAGATTGCAGAAGGACGGATATTTACAGCACGAATGGCAGGAAAGCGAGCAAGGTCCGCCGCGAAAATATTATTCATTGACAGATCATGGCGATCAATTGATTCACGAGCTTAAAGACCGCATAAATATGTTAAATAATTCGCTTAATAACTTAGAAAAAGGAATAAAATAATGAAGGAAATAACCAGGATTCATCTGGCAAAAACGGCGTTTAGTGTGGAAATTGACGCTAAGAAATCGCTAGAAAAATATCTTAATTCGATTCAGAAAAATATGCACGCCGACGCGGAAGCGATGAGGGAAATTGAGGCGCGAATGGTTGAAATTTTGGCTGAGCGTGGCGTAATGAAAGAGGGCGTTATTAGCGACGATGACGTTTTGGCGATTAAAAATCAAATGGGCGAACCTCGCGATTTTTCGGATGATAGTGAGGACTCAACTGATGAATTGACAGATGATAATGAGAAGCCAGAAAAACAATTGATGCGCGACACGGACGGAGCTGTCATTGGCGGTGTGTGTGCGGGAATAGCGGCGTACTTTAATATCAATCCGTTGTGGGTGCGACTGATTGCAATTATCTCGCCGTTCGTGACATTTGGTACAATGGTGCTGGTTTACCTCGCGATGTGGGTGTCAATGCCGCCAGCAAAAACCGCGTCGGACAAATTACGAATGCGCGGAAAGCCGGTGACTTTGGCTGCACTTAAAGAGGCTTCCGCTGATGGAAATTCAACTGTGTCTGCCAGAAAAACTCCAATTGCGAAATTTTTCCAATATTTTGTCGGTGCTGTGGTGCTACTTACGACGCTAGCGATACTGTTTGGGCTGATTGTTGGCGGGGCGCTCGGCGTTTCTGCGGTTGATATGCTCGGCGGTTTGGAAATGCAAATGTGGGCGTGGGGAGTATGGGTTTCCTTGGCAATTGGCGGAATCTCAGCGGTTATATTTGGCGCAATCGTAACGCGTGGCATATTCGCTTGGAAGGTCAATCGATTGTCTGTAATCACAATGATCGTAGCGGCATCCGTTGTTTTTATGAGTTTGGCAAGCGCCGCAATATTTAGCGCGCACGCTGGTTTGGAATATGCACGTGAATCGCAGCAACTCACGAAGAAAGTGAATATCGATATTCCAGATACGACAAACGCTAATTCAATTTTTATCGATATGCCAGTAGGGAATGTTTCGCGAATAAATTCTGACAAATTTAAGGTGGAAGCTGAGTTTGTGGATTTACCAAAGGCTAATAAGCCAGAAATTAACGTGCGCCGCGATGGCGATAAAATTGTACTATCCGTTTCTGAGAAGTGTAACGCGATATTCTTTGGCGGCTGTTTGAAGTTTTATAAGCCGATAACTGGCTTGAAAATTTATGCTCCTGCGGGCGTGAATGTTAGCGGTTTGTTCTATCAAAACTCAATTGAAGTGGAAAACCCCGAATCTTAGGCCCATGCATTTGAATGATTTTACCGCTAATGCTACACTTGAAGGATGAAAGGTAATTTTTAAGCGTGGCCTGGTGGCAAGCGATTATTCTCGGCGTAATCGAGGGAATTACGGAATTCTTACCAATTTCTTCGACTGGACATTTGACAATTGCTGAGAAATTGATGGGTATGCGAATTGACGATCCGAGTGTCGTGGCTTTTACGGCGATAATCCAGATCGGGGCAATTCTGGCGGCGGTGATTTATTTCTGGAGCGACATCTGGCGAATTTTGCAGGCTTGGTGGCGCGGCCTGTGGTGGAAGCGAGCGCGTCGAAAGTTTGATTATAAATACGGCTGGGCAATTATTATCGGCTCAATTCCTATTG
>CAUTWR010000002.1:0-41994 GCA_963542105.1 uncultured Candidatus Saccharibacteria bacterium
CGTTGAAAAAGGTGTCGCCCAGGTCTGCGAATTGCTGTGGGCATGCGCTTACGCCATGAATCATCATGACGGCTTTGGCGGTTTTTTTGCCGTGGGTTTTAATAATCGATCGACATTCTGGTCTAATGTCGGTATTTGAAGCGTCTCCGCTAACAGTACGATTTGCAGCGGCGATGGCGTCGTTATAGCTCAATTTCTCAGAGCTTGAAGATTGCAATTGCTTGGATGTTGCTGGCCAAAAGAAAGCTGCGGCGACTAATAAAGCAGTTATAACGACAATTGAACAGACTACCCAGATAATAATTTTTATAATGCGATTTTTTCGTGAAGTGTCCATGGACGTATTATATTGGTTATGTGTGGAATTGTGAAGTTGGTACACTTATATTGTATGTAGCAAAAGAGTGCGCGAAGTCTGCTCATAGTGTGGGAAAGTATGTCGGACAAATCAAGTCTCGGATAAATGCTTTAAATAATCAATAACATCTATATAATAAGGATCTGCGCCTTCTGGAATATTAGTATCTAATAATTCTGATAGCGTCATCCAACGTTATTTTTTATGCTCCCAGCTCAATTTAATAGGAGTGTCAGCCTCAGTCTTATCTATGACTATCTCAAAAAGTACATGTTTTGTGTTTTTGTACTGCTTAACAAATAGCTTTTTTAAGTCATTTGGATATATACATATGCCAGTTTCTTCTTGTACTTCTCGTGCAGTCGCCGTCTTAGAAATCTCTTCCGATTCTACTTCTCCTCCGGGAAGGTCAAGATGCCCAGGGAAATTAGGGTGCGTATCTCCCCTATAGAGCAGTAGATATTTACCATTTTTATTCTTAATAAGCGCTTTTGATACTGCTTTAACCACATTTCAATTGTAATGGAGGGGTAATATTTGGTAAATGTGATACTGTGTCAAAGCCAGTAGCAATAGTTACGTATCATATATCATGTTATAATTAAGTCTATATGATTACACACCAATTAAAACTAGCAACAGAACCTTTTGAAGCTATAGTCTCTGGTAAGAAAACCATCGAATCACGACTATACGATGAAAAGCGCCAAAAGATACAGCTTGGCGACGAAGTCACTTTTACGAATCGAGAAAACACCAGTCAGACAGTCACTGTAAGAGTGGTTGGTTTATTGCGTTACCAAACCTTTCATGACCTTTTCATTCATAATAATCCTGCAAAATTTGGCGGTGAGAGCGTCAAGTGGCTCGAAAAGCAGATTGGTGAGTTCTATTCTCTTAGCGACCAGCTGGAAAATGGCGTGATAGGTATTGAATTTAAAATATTTTAATGATATAATAATGACCGTCCTATCCAGGCTACGTCAAAAATCGTAGCTATCACAGGAAGGTGTACATCATGACTGAGTCGTCAGTCGGCAACATCATCGTACGTCCGGCAAGGGCGGACGATTTCGATTTCGTCGCGGATCTTATGATCCGAGCGCTCACTCCGTTCTATGACGGAGACCACCGCGCCCACGCTCGGCGCATCTTTGACACGCACATCGCGGGCGGGCATGATCAGGTTGGTCAGTTTTCTTCTGGGCAGCATATGTTCATTGCCGAGTGCGATGGCCAGCAGGCCGGTGTTATCCACGTCGTCAACAAAAAACAGGGGACTGTTAAAATCAGTCCTCTCATTGTTGACATGGCGTACCGAGGAAAGCTGGGCGTCGGAAGCGCGTTACTTAAGCGCGCCGAAGATTTCGCCCGCAGCTTCGGTGCTCGACAGCTGTACTGTACTGTCGCGTCGCCGAACCAGAAGGCGCTTCAGTTCTTCCTCCGGAAGGGCTTCCGCATCACTGGAACGGCTCACAACCACTACAAAATGGGGATCGACGAGCACATGCTGTACAAGCAGCTGGTCGATGAAGCAGGGCTCGACTCGCCGAACATCTCTGTGGTTCCGTTTGACGAGAGTCAGCACGCCGACGGCGCGCGAGGTCTCATCCTATCGCAGATGAGTGACGACTTCGAAGGAGTGGACGACAGCTGGGTTGACGCCCTCTTCGCCGGCTACCTCCGTAGGGAGTCTGGTGACGTGAACGCCAAGTTCAAGATCATCTTCACCGCCGAGTGTGGTGGCGAGGTGGTCGGCGTTGCTGGGGCTACTCCTAAGAAGGGGCAGCCCATCAAGCTGATGCCTCTCGTGGCGAAGTCGGAAGCAGCTTTTGAGGCGCTCATTATCGACCTTCAAGGGCTGTTGGAGGATTACGGTCACAAGCTGTATATCCACCTCGTCCCTGAGCCGTGGCAGATTGCCTGCCTCCAGCGTCACGGCTGGAGTCTGGAGGGCGTGTTCCCTGGTGGGTACGCGCCGAACAGCGTGGTGCAGCAGTGGGGATTCAACTTCAACAAGGAAGGAGCAAGCGTGCGCAAGATGCGCATCAAGCGTCCATACTACGACGCAATCATGTCTGGCAAGAAGACTCTCGAGGTGAGGGTCGGCTATAACAGCATCAAGCGGCTGAAGGTCGGTGAGCTGCTGCAGCTCGAGACCGGTCACACGTCGGGCGTGGTACGGATCAAGTCGATCCGTATTTACCGTAGCTTCGCCGACATGCTGGCGGCTGAACCGTGGCAGCAGATCGTGCCGCAGGCAGAGAGTGAGAGGGAGGCTCTCCGCCTCCTTCGTAAGATCTACCCTGACCACAAGGAGAACCTTGGGGTTTACGTCATCGAGGTTCAAAAGTAGGACAACGAGAGAGGTGCGCATCCTCTAGGCTGGAGAAATCCATCTGAACAAATGCGAGTGACTTGGGCTAGTGTCACTGGTATCTGACTTAAGATACCGAACAACTAGCCTATTTTTCTTGGAAGTATATTTGATATCTTGAAAAAATAAGAGATTAAACTTAGATAACCTGCACGTTTCACATTTCCTTCACATAACCCTACTACACTGATATAGAACTAAGAAAGGAGATATATGTCATTTATACAACGTGGTGCCTGGCTGTATATCACCAGGAAAAACTTAAAACGCTGACTGAGCTAGAACTTTATTCATCATAGTCAAACAAACTCCCAGCCCCCGCCGCTCTGTATAAAGCATCTACCGCTAAAAGCGCGTCATTCTGAAGTGCTAGTTGATTATTAATATTCTTATCGTAAAAATCCTGTAATGATTCTGGATAGTGTTCGTCGGGTACGTCGTATAGGAACGTATCCTGCAGTAGTTTCTTCTGCTCAGGTGAAATATCATTAAAAAACTCTGGATGAAAATCATAAAACCATTCTAGGCGAGTTTGCAGTTCTAGATATCTACCATAGTCCATAATTATATTATAATTCAGAGAACGGACCCTCTCTAAATGTGGGGAGGTGCGTCCTTGAGGATTGTCTCCTGCTTGCTCAAGGATGGCTGTATTTTACCCTAGAGCTTTTGCCTTTACTATTGTGGTTTTCTAAGGTCGAATCCTTGATGGTAAAATGATATAATTATATTAGTATGAAAGTTAGCTTAAATCTTATAAAACAATTGATTAATTTTGAGTTGCCATCAGTTGATGAGTTGGTGTCGCGGGTAAATCAGCAGCTTGGTGGTGTCGAGGAAGTGATTGACCTGAAAGCCAAATATGGTGGCGCGCGCATTGTGCGGGTTGTTGAGTGTGAAAAGCATCCGAATGCGGATCGTTTGAGTGTGACTAAAATTGACGATGGCGGTGTAGCGGACGTTCCAAGGGATGATAACGGTTACGTGCAAGTGGTTTGCGGTGCGCCGAATGTTCATGCTGATATGTGGGCAATTTGGTTGCCGCCAAAAAGTACTGTTCCAGCAAGTTTTGATGATGCTGAGCCGTTTGTGCTGGACGCGCGACCACTTCGTGGGATTCTAAGTCAGGGTATGCTGGCGGCGGCTGACGAGCTGGCGATTGGTACGGATCACGAGGGAATTATTGAGATCAATGAGCGTGATATTCCGGCTAGTGTTACACTTCAGGCTGGCGCGAGTTTTGCGGAAGTTTTTGGTCTGGACGATTACGTGCTGGAAATTGAGAATAAGATGTTTACGCACAGACCGGATTGTTTTGGGCAACTTGGTGTGGCGCGCGAAATTGCTGGTATTTTTCATCAGCAATTTAATAGTCCTGACTGGTATAATGCTATTCAAGAATTCGCAGATAGCGATGGCTTAGAGCTTGAAGTGTTTAATGAAGCCAATGAGCTTGCGCCCGCATTCTCTGTGATTGCTATAAAAAATGTAGATATTCATCCAAGCCCGTTGTGGTTGCAATGTCAATTAGTCGCAATGGGCGGCAAGCCTATCAATAATATCGTTGACGCGACAAACTACGTGATGTTTATGACGGCGCAGCCGACTCACGCTTATGATTACGACAAATTGCGCGGGCATAAACTTGGCGTGCGAAGGGCACTCGATGGCGAGAAAGTTGATTTGCTCAATGGCAAGGAATATGAATTGACTGCTGATGATATTGTTATCGCTGACGGCGAAGGTGTGATTGGGCTAGCTGGAATTATGGGCGGAGTTGATACTGAAGTTTCAGCTGAAACGAAGAATATTGTCCTTGAATGTGCCAATTTTGATATGTACGCGCTACGTCGCACAGCTATGCGCCACGGGATTTTTACAGATGCGCTGACCCGGTTCAATAAGGGGCAGTCGCCAGCACAAATTGACCCTGTCTTAAAATGGTTAATTGGTATGGTTGGTGGTGAGCAAGCTAGTCCTATGCTATTTAAGAACCATTCTTCATTGCGACAAGTGCTGGTCGATGGTAAGCACTGGCACGGTGGATTGTTGATTCCTAAAAGGTTTGTCGAAGAACGTCTGGGTGTTGACTTTGCCGAGAATGAGATTGAGGCGCTACTAAAGAATGTTGAATTTATCGTTGACGATGGTAATAAATATGACGAAGCTGGCGTGATGGTTTACAGTCCATTTTGGCGAACAGATATTGAGCTTCCTGAAGATATTGTTGAGGAAGTTGGGCGATTATACGGCTTTGATAGATTGCCGCGTCATTTGCCAGAGCGAAGCATCAAGCCTGCGCCGAAGAATGAGCGTCGCGAATTGAAGCAGAGAATTTGTCAAAGTTTGTCTAGGTCTGGGGCGAATGAAGTTTTGACGTACAGTTTTGTTCATGAGCGAATCTTGAAGAATTCTGGACAGGACGCGTCTCGTACGTATCGATTGAGTAACGCGCTTAGTCCCGATCTTCAGTATTACCGAATTAGTATTTTGCCAAGCTTGCTAGATAAAGTTCATGCCAATATAAAATCTAGTCACGACGAATTTATGTTGTTTGAGATTGGTAAGATTCACGATAAGAAATTAGGGTTTAACGATGAAAATTTGCCGATTGAAAAGACTTTCATTGACGGAGTTTATGCGAATAAAAAACCTCAAGCTGGTGCGCCGTTTTACAGGGTGAGGAAAATTACTGAAAGGCTGATAAAGGATTTAAGCATTGAGGTTGATTTTGTGAAGATTGCGGAATCTGATAGCGACGTTCCAGCGCCATTTGACGCGAAACGCAGCGCTTGGATTGTGGCGAAGAACGGTGACAATTTGGGGATTGTTGGCGAGCTGGTTCAGTCTGCCCGACGTAATTTCAAATTGCCAGATTACACGGCAGCGTTTTCTATTGATATTGAAAAATTGCAGAAAAATCTGAGTAAAAATCAGGGCTATAATTACCAGCCGTTAAGTCGTTTTCCGTCGACCGCCAGAGATATTTCATTGAAAATGGATTCGAATGTTGATTATGCGAAGGTTTATGCTTGCGCTGAAGAAGTTGCGAAAAAACACGGTGAGTTACAAATTAGCATAACGCCGATTGCGATATATCAGCCAAAAAATGACGATTCGACAAAAACTGTAACTTTGAATGTAAAGTTTACGAGTGCTGAGCGGACACTGGAAGATAAAGACATTGCGCCGATTATTGAGGAGATTGCCGCGATGGCTGCGGAAGAATTCGACGCCGCTCAGGTTTAATGTGATTTGTTGCGCTTGATAAAAATTGCTATAATTGAAAGGTAAATAAAGGAGGAATATGGCAACTACAAAAGGCCAGAGAATAGGTATTTGGGTTATTGCCGGCATGATGTTCTTAGGGACCGTTGGCGGATTTGTCGCTATGATGGTAGCGCCTGGAAATGAAGCCAAAGATCAGGCTGCGTTCAAGAAAGCTCAGGACGAATACACCAAGGCTACTGACGAGCGAAAAAAGAAAGTAGAGGCTCAGACTAATGAATTGAGTCAAAAATATTACAGCAAGTTTTCTGAGTTTAGCTCACGAGTTGGCGCGTTTGAAGCTGGTGACGTGAAAGAGCTTGTTAAGGAAGATTTGGTTGAGGGCGAAGGCGCTGAGGTTAAGGACGACACCAAGTTGGCTGTTTATTACATTGGCTGGAACGCTAAGGGTGAGATTTTTGATCAATCAATCGCTGACGGCAAATTGAAAGCTCCGCTCAATATGGATGGCCCGGCAAATACTGCGGTTATTCAGGGCTGGAAAGAGGGTTTGATTGGTATGAAAATTGGCGGCGTGCGTGAATTAACAATCCCGGCCGACAAGGCTTATGGCGACAAAGCTCAGGGTGATAAAATTCCTGCAAATTCTCCGCTTAAATTCGTGGTAATGGCGATTGAAAAGCCAGCCGATATTCCAGAGCCAGAAATGCCAGAAGTGATGAAGCAATATTATCGATCGCGAGGTTTCAATGTCTAAAGATGTTATTATTGTTGGCGCTGGTCCAAGCGCGTTAACGGCGGCAATTTACTTGTCGCGCGAAGATGTCGACACGACGCTATATGAGCGTGGCGTGGTCGGCGGAATGGCGGCGATTACTGATCAAATTGACAATTACCCTGGTTTTGCTGAAGGCGTTACTGGAATGAAGTTGGCGTCTGAATTGCAACAACAGGCGGAGCGATTTGGCGCGAAGATTGAGTATGGCGACGTAACGGAATTGAAACAAGTTGATGGCGAGTTGGAGCTGACAATTGATGGTCAATCTGTCCGCGCGAAGTCGGTTTTATTGGCGACTGGTTCGAATCACCGCAAATTAGGCGTTCCGGGCGAAGATGAATTATATGGTCGAGGCGTGCATTACTGCGCGACTTGCGATGGTGCGTTTTATCGTGATAAGAATCTAATCGTTGTCGGTGGCGGAAACTCAGCGGTGCAAGAGGCAATATTTTTGACGCGATACGCTAGCCATATTGATCTGTTGGTTCGCAGTAAGTTGCGCGCCAGTGATATTTTGCAAAAAGATTTGCAGAAGTATGTCGATGATGGAAAAATTACCGTTCACATCGGTGCAACGACTGATGAAATTATTGTCAAAGATGATAAGTTTTACGGCGTTAAATCGACCCAAAACGGCGAGCAGAAAGAATTTACTGCTGACGGATTGTTTGTGTTTATTGGGCTAATTCCGAACACGCAATTCCTGACAAACTCGGACGTTGAGTTGGATTTAGGTGGACACATCATTACTGACGAACACCTGCACACTAATATTCCTGGCGTTTTTGCTTCTGGCGATGTGCGCTCGGGGGCAACTATGCAAATCGCTTCGGCGGTTGGTGAAGGTGCGGTGGCAGCGCTGCAGATTCGTGAATATTTACAAGAAAAAGCCAGAGAGGAGTAAAAAATGGCAGATTTTAATCAAATTTTAACACCTGGTGATGTCGAAAATGGCATCGTAAATGTAGTTGTTGAGATTCCACAGGGATCAAGTCATAAAATTGAGTGGAATCGTGAGCTTGCAGTGATGCAGTTGGACCGTGTTGAGCCAGCTATTTTTGCAAAGCCAACAAACTACGGTTTCATTCCGCAAACCTTGGACGAGGATGGCGACGAATTGGATGCGCTAATTATCACCGACGAACCGCTGACAACCGGTATTTTTATGGAAGCAAAAGTTATCGGCGTGTTGGAATTTGTCGATGACAATGAAGTTGACGACAAGGTTATCGTTGTGCCAGCCGACGATCGAAACACGGGCAACGCAATCAACTCGCTAGAAGATCTACCTTCACAATTACTGAAGCAAATCGAACATCACTTCAATCACTACAAAGACCTGAAGAAGCCTGGCTCAACAGTGGTTAAGGGCTTTGGCGATGTAGAACGAGCAAAGCAAATTATTCGCGAGTCAATTACTCGTTGGAACGAAAAATAAATCACGTTTGATTGTTGATTAAAACTGGGAGACTGGCGAGCGTTACTTGTGTCGGAAGAACGAGGAGACGCCGCCAGTTAATTGTTGTAAGATGCTGTTTGAGTGGGACAGTTGCAAGCGCAATTTATCTTTGGCATGTGGCGTAATTATGACGTCCCGCCAATCTGGTTTTGGACGAGCGGATTTGCTTGTTAAAACTTCAATTGTGTCGCCGTGCTGTAATTTGTAATTGAACGGCTTCATTACGCCGTTGATCTTAAATCCGCTTGCGCGCGCCGCAATGTCGGAGTGAATTCGGTAGGCATAATCCAAGGGAAACGCTCCGCGAGGCAAATCATAAATGTCGCCCTTTGGTGAGTACACGAAAATCCTGTCAGAAAACAGCTTCATTCGGAATTTGTTGGAGTCGAACCGTTTTCCTTCGCTAATTAAGGCAGCAGCCTCCTGAAGTTCGCGAATCCACGATAAATCGGCTGGCATAGTTCCGATTTTTCCTTTTTTATAGGCGTCGGTCAATTTTTGCTCATTGTAATGGAAACTAGCCGCTAATCCACGCTCGGCGTATTCGTGCATTTCTTTGGTGCGAATCTGGAATTCAACAATTTGTCCGCTCGGAGTTTGCACGGTCGTGTGCAGGCTTTGATAGCCATTTGGCTTTGGATTGGCAACGTAATCTTTAATCCTCTCGTACATCGGCTGATACATATCGTGTAAAATTCCCAGAACCAAATATCCAGTCGATAAATCGTCGACAATTATCCTCAGGGCAATCAAATCGTAAATCTTATCAATATCGCCAACTTTGTCCAATTTCTTAAACAGACTATAAACGCTTTTAACGCGTCCATCCATCTGGAAAACTAGCTTTTCCGCCTTCAGTCGCGCTTCAACTTCGCGGCGAACGTGATCTAATTTTCGTTGCGATTTTTTCAGTCGACTGTCCATCAAATTTTTGGTTTCTTGAAAAGCTTTCGGCATCAAATACCTAAAGCTCAATTCTTCCAATTGAACGCGAACTCGCCCCATATTCAAGCGGTCGGCTAGCGGCGCAAAAACCTCAATCGTCTCTCTGGCGATTTTTTTCTGCTTTTCTGGCGTCATAAATTGCAAGGTTCGCATGTTATGCAGGCGGTCGGCTAGCTTGATAATTATCACACGCACATCTTCGCCCACGGCAATCATCAACTTGGTCAAATTATCCTTCGTGTGTGGCAAATAACTATCCAAATTTCGCATCCCAGCGCGAGCTTGTGAAACTTTAGTTACGCCATCCACCAGAAACGCCACATCGTGTCCAAACAAACTCTCCAAATCGTCCAAAGTTGCGTCGGTATCTTCAACGGTGTCGTGTAGAACTCCCGCCACAACCGTATCAATATCCATGCCCCATTCAATCAAGATTCCAGCGACTGCTAGCGGGTGATTTATGTAAGGTTCGCCACTTTTGCGTTTTTGTCCGGCGTGCTTTTCCGTGGCGTAATCGATTGCGCTTGCTAAAACTAATACTGGCACTTCGTCGTATTTTTGCTTAGCAATTGATAATAACTCTTCGCGCGTCATATTTATATTATACAACTTTGTAGTATAATTAAGAAAAGCTAAAGCGAAAATATCTAACAGGGAGGGCGATATGGCTGTAACGAGAATAGCAATTAACGGCTTCGGGCGAATCGGACGCAATGCGTTTAAGATTGCTAACGAGCGAAGCGACTTGGAGATTGTCGCGATCAATGATTTAACTGATACGAAAACTTTGGCGTATTTGTTGAAGCATGACAGCAATTACGGCGAGTACGGACGTCAAGTTGATTTTACGGAAAACGAGCTGATTATTGAGGGCAAGTCGGTTAAGGTGTTGGCTGAGAAAGATCCAGAAAATCTGCCGTGGCGTGATTTGGGGATTGATGTGGTGATTGAATCGACGGGATTTTTCACCGATAAAGATGGCGCGGGCAAGCATTTAACGGCTGGCGCAAAGCGTGTGGTTATCAGTGGTCCGACGAAGTCTGAGGGAGTCGATACAATTGTTTTGGGAACTAACGATGACAAGGTGAAAAACGCGACGCCAATCGTGTCTAATGCTAGTTGTACGACTAATTCTCTGGGTGCGGTTATGGCGATTTTGGACGCGGAGTTTGGCGTTGAAAAGTCAATGCTAACGACGGTGCATAGTTATACGGCTAGCCAAAAGCTTCAGGATGCCCCATCCAAGGATCTTAGAGAAGGTCGCAACGCTGCCGAAAACATTGTTCCGACTACGACTGGCGCCGCAATTGCTGTAACTAAAACCTTGCCGCAGCTGACTGGAAAATTTGACGGACTTAGCGTGCGCGTACCGACTCCAGTGGTGTCGCTTAGCGACGTGACGGCGCTTCTGCGACGTGATGTGACTGTCGAGCAGGTAAATGACGCGTTCAAAAAAGCCGCTCAGGGTAATTTCTATCAAGGCATTTTGGGTGTTTCTGAAGAACCTCTGGTGAGTCGTGATTTTATCGGCAATTCATATTCGGGGATTGTCGATCTTCCGTTGACGAAGGTAGTTGGTGGTAATCTGATCAAGGTTATGGTCTGGTATGACAATGAGTGGGGCTATTCTAATCGCTTGGTCGAGTTGGTAGCAGATGTTGGATACTATCTTAAACGTAGCGAATAATTACACATAATTTCTTATGAAAATAGCCCGCACGAAAACGTGCTCAAGCTGAAGCTAGATAATTCAACCCAGGAAACGCGTAAATTTGCGTCTCAACTCAGATTGAATTAATTTTCAGCGAGCTATTTTCGTGCGGGCGTTAAGCCTGATCTATTTACTGCTCCCTCCCGCTCGCCACGGGAAAGCTAACAAGTAGATCAAGCCAATGACTCCATAGCTCTGCCAGAATGACAGGGCTGGAATCTGATCTAAACCGGAGTTATTTAGAGCTTCGGTAAGAAGAGAGATCAACCAGGCGTTGGGTACTAACAAGATCGCCTCCGCGACCGCCTCCCCGATCACCTCCGCGACCAGCAGCAATAATTCTCTCATTCGTTTCACCTCCTTTCAAAGGTGAAGCTCAAAGCTAAAGGGCGACTTCCGCCCTAAGACAAAACTTTGAACAGAAGTTGATATATATATATCATACCAGCCACAAAATGTCAATACTCTTTGTCAAATAGTTACACTCTACCTCTGATAAAATACCTAATTTTCCCTTGCAAAAATCACCGAAAACGCTTATACTAAAATTATGAAAATCTACCTCGGATCTGACCACCGCGGCTTTATGTTGAAGGAAAAAGTTTTTGCCTATTTGGTTAAAAATGGCTACGACGTGCGAGACGTTGGTGGTGTAGAATTAAATCCTGATGACGATTTTCCGCAATTCGCGCAGGCGGCGGTGTTAAAGGTTATTGGTGATGATAGCAAAGATCCGCGTGCGATATTAATTTGTGGCGGTGGACAAGGAATGTGTATGGCGGCGAACCGATTCAAAGGAATTCGTGCCAGCGTGATTTGGGATGCGTTTGAGGCAAAAATGACGCGCCAAGATAACGACTCGAATGTTCTATGCTTGCCGGCGCGAGTTTTGGAAGATAATGAGTCGGCGTGGAAGGGAATTGTGGAAACATGGCTGAACACCCCTTACGCAAATGCTCCGCGATTTAACAGGCGTAATGCGCAGTTGGATGAATTGTCATGAGCAGTTCTGTAATCGCACCAGCAATTTTGGCAGAAAATGCCGAACAATATAAAGAGCAGGTTAATAAAATAACTGGTTTTGCTGAGCGTGTGCATATTGATATTTCTGACGGTGAATTTGCTCCGACATTGACTGTTGGAATTCCAGAATTATGGGCACCGGAAGGTTGGACGATTGATATTCATGCAATGGTTAATGATGTTGCTGAGTATGTTCCGAAGTTGATTGCCTTAAGGCCGCATATGATTATTATTCACGCGGAGGCGACGGGAGACGTGAAGACTGCGCTTATGCAGATTCGTCAAGCTGGAATTATGGCGGGATTAGCGCTACTTAAGCCGACGGTTCCGCGAACGGTTGAGGAATTGATAAAAATAGCAGATCACGTGATGATTTTTAGCGGTGAGTTGGGGCGATTTGGCGGAACTGCTAGTTTGATGCAGCTGGAAAAAATACGACTTATTAAAGCTATTAATCCTAGTGTTGAAATCGGTTGGGACGGTGGAGTGGCAGTAGATAATGCGTACAGTCTGGTCCAGGGCGGCGTTAACGTTTTGAATGTTGGCGGCGTTATTCAGAAATCGTCAGATCCGCGCACTATTTTCTCCAGATTGCAACAGGAGATTAATAAAACGAGCGTGCTTTAATGAATGCCGACCAAATAGCGAAATTAAAGAAAATATCGCAACAATTGCGAAAGTCTGTTATTCGTGAGCTATCTGAGGCTGGTTCGGGGCATTCGGCTGGTTGCTTGGGTTTCGCTGACGTTATGGCGGTTTTGTATTTTCACGCCATGCGATTAGATCCTGAGAATCCTAATTGGGAAGATCGAGACATTTTCGTGATGAGCAATGGTCATTATGCGCCGCTTTTATATGCCGCATTAGCGGAGCGGGGATTTTTCGATAAAAAAGAGCTGGCTAATTTGCGAAAATTTGGCTCCAAGCTTCAAGGTCATCCAGAACGCGGCAGTTTACCGGGAATTGAAACGACTAGCGGTCCTCTGGGCTGCGGTTTGAGCCAAGCGGCCGGTATGGCGTATTCATTGCAATATTTGGGCGGCAATTCCGAAAGGTTCGTTTACTGTAGTTTGGGCGATGGCGAGCTTGACGAAGGGAATATTTGGGAAGCGGCGATGTTTGCAAAAAAATATAATTTGTCGAATTTGATTGCGATTATTGATAGAAATAATATTCAGATTGGTGGCGATACGGAAAAGGTGATGCCGCTAGGGGATTTGGCGGATAAATGGCGAAGTTTTGGCTGGGATGCGCAGGAGATTGACGGGCACGGGCATAATCACTCGGCGATAATTCAGGCGATTGATAAGGCAAAGAATTCTCGGCAGCCGAGCGTGATAATTGCCCATACAATTCCTGGTCGTGGCGTTGATTTTATGGAATATGATTATCATTGGCACGGAAAATCTCCAAACGCCGAGGAAGCGGAGCGGGCGCTTGCTCAATTGAGTGAAAGAGGTGGCGAATGAGTTTCTTGATGGAAAATTGGCAGAATTCAGAACTTGCGGCAATTCGCGTTGGCTTTGGCGAAGGCTTGGTTGATATTGCTAAGAAGAATAATTTGGTGGTGGCGTTGAGTGCCGACCTGATGGAGAGCGTTGGCTTTAGCAAGTTTTATGAGGAAATTGGGAAACCGCGGACAATTGAAGTTGGCGTGGCGGAGCAAAATTTGGTAACTGTGGCTTCTGGCTTGGCGGCTATGGGCAATATTCCTTTTGCAGCTAGCTATGCGGCGTTTAGCCCGGGGCGGAATTGGGAACAGATTCGCACGACGATTTGCTTGAATAATCAGCCGGTTAAGCTAGTAGGCTCTCACGCGGGATTGAATGTCGGACCAGACGGCGCGACACATCAGATGTTGGAGGATATTGCACTGATGCGAAGTTTACCTAATATGGTGGTACTGGCGCCCGGTGATGCTAATGAGGCCAAGCTAATGGCGGCGGCAATGGCTGGAGATAAACGCCCGAATTACGTAAGATTGCCAAGAGAAAAAACGCCACTGTTCTTAAATCAATCTACTTTTGAGATCGGGAAGAGCTATTTACTCAGAGAAGGCAAAGACGTTGCGCTTCTTGGTACTGGAACGATGACATATCAGTTGCTGTTGGCAGCGGAAAAGCTTGCGAATGAATATGACATTCGGGCGGAAGTGATTCATTTTTCGACGATCAAGCCATTGGATGAGGAGGCCGTACTTGACGCAGCTCAAAAATGCCAAGCCGTTATTACGGCGGAAGAAGGTCAGATTGCCGGCGGATTTGGCTCAAGCGTGGCAGAAGTTCTTAGTGAGAATTTGCCTGTGAAGATGAAGCGAATTGGTGTTAATGACGCGTTTGGCGAGTCGGGTAAAATGTCTGAATTGTGGAAAAAGCACGGTTTGGATGTCGATTCAATTGTTTGTAGTGTTGTCAATTTTCTCCAGTGAGAAACCCCGCCAGGAGCTACTGCCAAGATCTAATAGACCTCAAAGCGGTAGTCCTGACGGGGGTGTGTGCGTCACTCGCGGTCATGATATATCATGCTGCAGACGAGTGTAAAGAATAATACACTCGCAACCGCGAACAGACTTCCTTCTGCCACCCCGTAGGTCACGAGGAGATGGATGAGCGCTGCCCACCACACTACACAAAACGCAATAATGGCAAAAAATGCCTTGATAGCGAATGATGTTATCCGTACGACAGGGTGCATTTTTTTCTTCCTTTCTGAGAAGAAAATGCTCAAAGCTAAAGGGCGACTTCCGCCCTAAGACAAAGCCTCGAGCAGAGGTCATTTTATGTTATCACCAAAACAACATGATGTCAATTCTCTTGGCATAGCGGGCGGTAATTGATATAATTACCATAAGTATTTTAGGGGGCAGTATGGGATTATCGATTTCAGAGATTCGGAAAAACACGACGCGGGCGCGTCATTTAATGCAGCGAACACGAGCGCAACGTTTTGCGGTTGGGGCGTTTAATATTGACAATCAAGAGACGTTGATTGCGGTGGCACGCGCGGCACAAAAGCTTCAATCACCAGTTTTGGTTGAGGTTTCCGACGCCGAAGTAAAGGCTATGGGTCTAGAGAATGTTCGCGATTTGGTGGACAATTATAAGGCTGAGTATGGAATTGAAATGTATTTGAATTTGGACCACGGTCCGACAGTTGAGGGCTGTAAGCGAGCAATTGATGCTGGGTATGAGTTTATCCATATTGATATTTCTCAGGCGAATCACGATGCTTCGGATGAGGAAATTATTGCGAAGACTCGTGAAGTTGTTGAGTATGCCAAGTTTACTGGTGCACTAGTGGAATCTGAGCCGCATTATTTTGGCGGTAGCTCAAATGTTCATACGGAAGATATAAATTATGAGGAAATAAAAAAGACTTTTTCTACGCCAGAAGGCGCGCGTGCGTTTGTCGAGGCGACTGGAATTGATACTTTTGCGGCGGCGATTGGTAATTTGCATGGCAAATATCCAGTTCCGAAAGTGTTGGATTTGGATTTGTTGGCTGACATTCGTGAGGCGATTCATTGTCAGATTTCGTTGCATGGCGGGTCTGGCACGCCGCTACATTACTTTGAGGATGCTGCAAAAATTGGTGTCTCTAAGATTAATATCAATTCCGATATGCGTTATGCTTTTCGAACAACCCTGGAAAAGACATTGCGCGAAAATCCAAATGAATATGCCATTGTTAAGTTGATGCCGCCGGTTTACGCTGCTGTCCAGGAGGTAGTAGAGTCTAAGATTAAGGCGTTCAATTCCGTCAGAAAGGCAGTGGTTTAATGGCAAAAATCATTACGGTTGGTGCGGCCATTCAAGATGTTTTTTTGAGTCAATCAGACGCACTGACGCCAGTATGTGAAAGTCCGGAGCACTGTTTTGCGCGATTGGATTTGGGTGCGAAAGCTGATGTAAATCAGATTCATTTTTCGACTGGCGGTGGAGCTACAAACGCTGCGGTAACGTTTTCCAGGCAAGGGCATTACGCTAGCTTTATGGGCGCAATCGGTCATGATCCGGCGGGGCAAGCGGTAATTGCTGACTTGGATAAAGAAAATATTGACACGCATTTGGTGCGATATTCGCCAAAATATAGCACGGGATATTCAGTTTTGCTATTAGCCTCAAATGGCGAGCGAACAATATTGACATACCGCGGCGCTTCGACGCATTATCATGAGGCGGATTTTGATTTGTCTGAAGAGGACGCGGATTGGCTATACGTTTCAACTTTGGCGGGAAATATGTCAATGCTTCATAAGTTATTCCAGCAAGCCAAGCGTCGCGATATGAAAATTTGCTTTAATCCTGGAAAGAAAGAGCTTGCACAAAAAGATAAATTGCTGGGACTTTTGTCTGATGTTGATGTTTTAACTTTGAACAAAGAGGAAATGCAGCAATTGGTATCTGGCGAGGATTTGGAAGCCTTGGTTAGAAGAGGTTTGAGATTAGTTCCGGTCGTTTTGGTGACGGACGGCGTAAACGGCTCAATTGCAAGCGACGGAAAAACCATCGTACGAGCGCTGATGTACGATGACAGGCCGTCAATTGACAGAACTGGCGCTGGAGATGCGTTTGCGTCGGGATTTTTGAGTGAATGGGCGCGAAGCGGCAATTTGAAAAACTCTGTGATTATGGGTAGTGCGAATGCTAGTTCAGTGGTTATGAAAATTGGAGCAAAGGCTGGAATTTTATATGCTGGCACAGTGCTTCATGCTATGCCAATTCAAGAAAGGGAATTATAATGGCGCAAAATTTGGGAAAATTGTTGGGCGGTGACGTGAAAAAGCGTCGAGCATTAACCGAGCTTAGGCAGATGACTAGAGATGATAGCGATGTGCGCTTGATTGCGGAAATATTGGCCAGAGCACATTCGATTATTCGATCTCTAGGTCTGGATCCGTCAAACGCTACGGCGGAAGAGATCTATCAATCACTAATGGCTATCGCGCCGAAAGTGGACAAATGGGCGCCATTCAAGGCTTCTGAATGGGTACTTTTGGACGTTGATGGGCAAGTGATTTCGTTTAATCCAATTGACATTATAAATAACTATCACTGCCAGCTACCTCTAGGAAAGCAGCAAACAACGTATGGCAAGCGAGGTCTAGGGTTTGAGATTACGCGCCGATATAAAAACCACCCGCGCACATATAATCCAGCCGTAGAGCGAGTAGTTTGCCAGGGTGGAATTTGTTGGATTGAGCCGAAAACTAAGAAATAATTATCGGTCGCAACAAGTTCGCTGATTCTTAATTAGTCCAACTACTTCCGTAATATCTTCGGTGATTGTGTAGGTTTTTTCATCGCCGTCAGATATTAGCTTGTTTGGTAGCATGTTGTCGCGAACAAAATCATCCCATTTACCCCAGAATTTTTTATCAAACAGAATAATTGGTACTGGCGCCATCTTCTTAGTTTGTGTCAATGTGATAATCTCACAAATTTCATCCATCGTACCGAATCCGCCAGGGAAACAAACGTACGCGTCGGCCAGAAGCGTCATAACAATTTTTCGTGGTGCGAAGTGAGTGAATGCGAACGAATCTGTCGTGTAGTTGTTTAAGGATTGCTCGTGTGGCAAGCGAATGTTGAATCCGACTGATTTTCCGCCAGCTTCCATAGCGCCGCGGTTTGCCGCTTCCATAATTCCACCGCCACCGCCGGTGATAATTGTATAACCTTCTTTGGCTAATTGAAACGCTAAATCTTTGGCTTTTTGGTAGTATTCGTTATCCTCAGTTGTCCTGGCTGATCCAAAAAAAGTAACGGTTTTATGATATTTTTGGAGAATTTCATAACCAGCATGGATTTCGTCATCAACTTTTCCTAGCCTAAACATCGCAGCTTGAAGCTGTAATTCGCGCGGAATACAAACGTTTTTCGGTGTCATTATAATCCTTTTTATTTTATGATTTTAACTTTATTACTATATCATAAAATGCCTATGGTTACAATACGTTGACGGCAAATAATCCATCATATACAATCAAAGCACAATCTAAATGGAGGTTTTATGGAAAATAAATCAACGGCTAATAAATGGCTGATCGCGGCAGTGATTGTTATGGGTATAATCATTGTTGCTATGGCTACTTGGATAATTGCTGGTGCTGTGTATAAAGATAAGGATTCTAGCGCTTCGGTAAAAAGTAGCCAGACAAAGAAGGATTCATCTGATTCACTGGAAAAAACTCGCGGTGAAGGCGAGGAGCCGTCAAATGAGGCAAAGAAAGAATATAAAGATTTCCGAACCAAAGGCGACGGTACGGGCATTCGTTTAACTTCAGCAAGTGATGTTGATAAATTGGATATTGACAGTTCTTTGAAGCAATTCTTGAAGTCTAAAGTCGGTCAGCCAATTCCAGAGCGTGAAGGTTCTGTGTATGAGCCGATTATTGACCGGGCATACGGAAAATACGCAGCGGTTTACGGTTTAACAAACGCTTATACTATTATCGGACCAAAGAACGGCACTGGTGAAATCGCAATTGTTGCAGGTACACAACAGGGTGGAATGCCGTGCTCGGATTTAAAGAAGGCATCGGTGCCGAGTCGTCTAGTTGATGGCAAATGTGAAGTTTCTGGCTCATCTCAAACTTATAGTCAAGACTAGTTTTCGCAAATATAGTAAAATAGAGAGGTGAACGAATTTCGCCTCTCTTCTTCATATCAGCCCACGGGTGATCAGCCGCGAGCAATTGCTCAGTTGGTCGATGGTTTGGAAAAAGGTCAGCGCGAGCAAACTTTGTTGGGAGTGACTGGTTCTGGTAAGACTTTTACTATGGCGAATATCATTGCCAAGCGTAACGTCCCGACGCTAGTTTTGGCGCACAATAAGACTTTGGCGGCACAGCTTTTTTCTGAGTTCAAGGAATTTTTCCCCGACAACGAAGTTCATTATTTTGTTAGCTATTTTGATTATTATCAGCCAGAAGCGTACATTGCCTCAAGTGATACTTACATTGAAAAAGACTCAAAGATTAATGACGAAATTGATCGGCTTAGACACGCGGCAACTTCCGCGTTATTGACGCGCCGCGACGTGATTATTGTGGCGAGTGTGAGTTGTATTTATGGAATTGGTTCGCCGGAAACTTACGCCGATATGGCTATTAAATTGACGGTTGGCGAGAGGCGAGTCCAGGACAAATTTATCAGATTGTTAACAGATATTCAGTACAAGCGCAACGACATTGATTTTGCGCGTGGAACTTTTCGGGTACGCGGCGATGTCGTGGATATTTTTCCGGCGGGTCAAGACACTGCGGTTCGCGTGGAATTTTTTGGTGATGAAATTGAGCGGCTGACGAAGATCGATCCTTTGACTGGCGAGATTTTAGATCGTCCAGACCAATTGACAATTTTCCCGTCCAGCCACTATTCGACGCCACGTGAACGAATTGAAAAAGCGATTGTTGGGATTGAGAATGAGTTTAATCAGCGGCTGAAGTGGTTTGAGGACAATGACAAATTTTTAGAGGCGCAAAGGTTAAGTCAGCGCACCAAATATGATTTGGAGATGTTGAAGGAAACTGGTTTCGTGAAGGGAATTGAGAATTATTCGCGCTATTTGACCGACCGAGAACCTGGCGAGCAGCCTGCGACTTTGATTGATTATTTTCCGGACGATTGGCTGCTTTTGGTCGATGAGTCTCACATGACATTACCGCAAGTTCGGGGAATGTATAATGGAGATCGCGCCCGTAAGGAAGTTTTGGTTGAGCATGGTTTTCGTCTTCCGAGTGCTCTGGACAATCGCCCGCTTAGATTTGACGAGTTCAATCAGCATATTCATCAGGCAATTTACGTTTCCGCCACGCCGGGAGATTATGAGCTTTCTCATTCGCCAAAGCCAGCTGAGCAGCTTATTAGGCCGACTGGATTGCTTGATCCGCCGATTGAAGTTCGACCGACCGACGGGCAGGTTGATGATTTGATGGAGGAAATTCGCCAGACGATTGCGAAAGGTCATCGCGTGTTGGTGACGACACTAACCAAGCGAATGGCGGAGGACTTGAGCGCTTATTTGACGGAAAACGGCGTGAAGACGGCATATTTGCATAGCGAAATTGATACGCTGGAACGTGGTGATATTCTGAAAGATTTGCGACTTGGAACGTATGATGTGCTAGTTGGAATTAATTTATTGCGCGAAGGCTTGGATCTTCCAGAAGTTAGTTTAGTGGCAATTATGGACGCCGATAAGGAAGGTTTCTTACGTAGTGAGCAGGCACTAATTCAGACGATTGGACGGGCGGCGCGACACGTTGATGGGCGAGTTATTATGTATGGCGACAATGTTACGGATAGTATGCGTCGAGCAATTGACGAAACGAATCGACGTCGAGCGATCCAGCAGAAATATAACGAAGAGCATAATATTACGCCGCAAACTATTCAGAAGAAAATTGACGACGGGTTGCGCTCGATTATCCCACAGAAAGAATCTGATAAAAAGCCAAAGCTAAACTTGAAGAAGATTCCAAAAGACGAATATCCGGCTTTGATTAAAGATCTGACGGCGCAAATGGAATTGCATAGCGCTAATTTGGAATTTGAAAAAGCAGCAGAACTGCGTGATTTAATTGCAGAAATTCGTCATACGATGTAGAATAAAAATATTATTAGATTAGGAGGGATTATGGCAACAAAAGAACAACCACAGCCAACAAACGTCGCGCAACCAGAAATGCCGATGCAACCAAATGCTTATCAAGCATATCCACAATATGCATACGAAGACCCGAATAAGGGCAAGGCAAAGATGCTAACTTTGGAATACGCTTTGGCAATGGGTTCGGCGATTATTTCAATCATGTTGCTGATTGACATCATAACTAAGGTGTTTGGTTTGTGGACGAATTCAACATCAATGTTATTAAGAAGTGTTGGCGGATTTTTCGCCCCATCGATGGTAACTCAGGGAACAGGAATTATTGCAGCGTCAGTGTTTGCTGTGCTTTTGGCTGTATTGTCACTAGTTCTATTCTCTCGCGTATCAAAAGCCGTTCCGGAGCGTGAAGGCTACACAAAGCGAACAGCTTACAAATTGGTAACTTACGGCGGTTTGGCTGTTTTGGTTATTCCAGCTGTCGACTTGGTTGCTCGATTGGTAAGCATTTTGATCAACTCATTGCTATTTATTGGCGTTGGTGACGGCGGCGAATTCTATAAGAGTTTGTACTTGGGCGAATTCTTGCCATACGCATTAGCTCTTGCAATTGTTGCTACTGGCGCTTACTTTATTTGCCAAATTGTCAAAGGACGCAACATGTCAAAGGCTTTGTCTTTGATGTTGATTGTGGCTTCTTCTGTCGTATTATTGACTGGCGCTATCACAATCGCTGTTAAAGCGCACGACACGGGTAGCTCAGTAAAGACTATTCCATCAGACTACAGTCGCTACAAGAACTACCAAGATTACTCAATGTAATAAAACTTGGAAAAATAAAGTCGCTCACTTTGATGGGCGGCTTTTTTTAGTGGTATAATATTGATATGATAACTATTTCTACCAGCGATATTCAGCACTTGGCGAGTTTGAGTAGTCTGGCATTGACTGATGACGAAACCGACGGACTGCGCCAAGATTTGGAAAATATAATTGGCTATATTGAGCAGTTGGGCGAGCTTGACGTGTCGGGTGTTGAGCCGACTTATCAAGTTACGGGACTGAGCAATGTCTGGCGCGAAGATGAAGTTCAGGCGGGGATTCCTGTTGAGGAGCTGCTCGATTTGGCGCCAGAAAAACAGAATAATCAAGTGAAAGTTCCGCAGGTATTGTAATGAGTAAGATTAGTGATTTTATTGGCAAGAGCGCGGTCGAGAACGTAAAAGAAGCATTGCGACGAGCGCGTGAAATTGAGGAATATAATGCGCTGCTTAGCTTGACGGAAGAGCGTGCGCTGGAGCGAGCAGAAAAAGTTGATACTGGCGAGATTTCTGGACGATTGGCGGGCGTGCCATTTGTTGTGAAGGACAATTTTTTGGCGTTTGGTGCACCAACGACTGCCGCTTCAAAAATGCTAGAAAACTTTAACGCGCCGCTACAAGCGACGGCCGTTGAGAAATTGGAGGCGGAAGGTGCGATTTGTATTGGCAAGGCTAACTTAGATGCTTTTGCGCACGGCGGTTCGACGGAAAACTCGGCATTCGGCCCAACGAAGAACGCTGCAGATGAAACGCGAGTTGCTGGTGGATCATCTGGTGGATCGGCGGTAGTTACGGCGCTTGACGTGGTTCCGTTTGCGCTTGGTACGGACACTGGTGGTTCGATTCGTCAGCCAGCCAGCTTTAACGGAGTAGTTGGAATTAAGCCGACTTACGGGGCTGTTAGTCGCTACGGCGTAGTGGCGATGGCGTCAAGTACGGACACGATCGGTTGTTTTGCTACGAACGCAGAAGATACTGATTTGGTGATGGAAATTATGGCTGGTCGCGATGATAAAGATATGACGACTTTGCCTGATTTTTGGAATAATCAGCCAGAATTTGCAAAGAAAAAAATAGGTCTAGTTAAACAATGTATGACCGATGACGTGGACGCGGAAGTTCGCCAAAAAACGCTTGATTATGCGGAGAAATTGAAGCAGCTTGGCTACGAAATTGAGGAAGTAGATTTGAGCATGATGCAGCATTCTTTGGCGATGTATTACATAATTGTGCCAGCGGAATTGTCCTCGAATTTGGCGAGATATGACGGCGTGCGATATGGTCATCGAGCATCGGAAGTGAAAACTTTGGCGGAGCTTTACGGTCGTAGTCGAAATGAAGGATTTATGACTGAGAATAAGCGACGAATTATGATAGGAAGCTTTGTATTGTCAAGCGGATTTTTCGACGCTTACTATATGCAGGCTCAAAAAGCCAGGACGTTGTTGATTGACGAATTTAAGAAGCTGTTTACCGAATATGACGCGCTATTGATGCCGGTTGCGCCGACTCCTGCGTTTAAGATTGGGGAGAATGCTAGCGATCCGATAAAAATGTATTTGGCGGACATCATGACTGTTCCAGCAAGCTTGGCTGGTTTGCCGGCAGTTTCAGCGCCGGCTGGAAATAGTGATGAAGGTTTGCCAATTGGTGTGCAGCTCATTGGCGATTACAAGTCGGACAAGAACTTGTTGAAGCTAGTTTCGGAAGTGGAGAAGATTTGATGGACGGATTGATGGTTGCGATAGTTGTTGCGGCGTTGATTATCGGCGCCTTGCTGATGATTTTCATTCAATTGACTTCTCGTGGTCGCGGTCAAATTGACAAGGAAATGTATCAGAGGGTTTGGCGGCAAATTTTGCGCAATGTCGAAACCAGAAAATCGGAAAGTATGCAGATGGCGATAATGAAGGCGGACAAGTTGCTGGACAAAGCTATGCGCGACTGCGGCGTGGCTGGAACGACGATGGGCGAGCGTATGAAATCTCGCAAGGGATATTGGAGCGATGAAAATGGGCTTTGGGCGGCACATAAATTGCGTAATCAAATTGCCCACGAAACCAACGTAACGGTAACGGCGCAGAGTTTTCGTCGAGCTATGGCGAGTTTTGAACAGGCATTAAAAGATTTGGGAGCATTATAATGAGTGTATATGACGATTATGAAATGACAATTGGTATCGAATGCCACGTTCAGTTGGCGACGAAAACCAAGCTATTTAGCCCAGCTGACAATGACGCCCGTGACGCTGAGCCGAATAGTAAGACGCATCAGATTGACTTTGGTCTGCCAGGAATGTTGCCAGTTTTGAACAAACACGCTGTTGAGTTGGCAGTTCGTGCTGGAAAAGCCTTGAACGCGCCAATTGCACACGTTAGTCGGTTTGATCGAAAGCATTATTTTTATCCAGATTTGCCAAAGGGCTATCAGACTTCACAGATGTATAATCCGATTATTTTGGCTGGATATGTTGATGCGCCACTGGAAGATGGTTCTTTGAAACGTGTGCGAATTGACCACGCTCACATGGAGGAAGATGCTGGTAAATTGACACATCACGACGGTTATTCGTTGGTCGATCTTAATCGCGCTGGCACGCCGCTGATTGAGATTGTTTCTGAGCCGGATATGCATTCGGCTGAGGAGGCCAAAGCTTACGTTTCGGAACTGCATAAATTGATGGTTTACGCGGGTGTGACTTACGGTAATTTGTACCACGGAAATATGCGATTTGACGTCAATATTTCAGTAGCAAAAAAGGGTGCGACAGAGCTTGGAAAGCGCGCAGAAATTAAGAATCTCAATTCCTTCCGCAGCGTTGAAAGGGCTGCTGAGTACGAATTCAAGCGCCAAGTCGATATCTTGGAGCGTGGTGAAGAAGTTGTTCAGGAAACCAGAGGTTGGAATGATGACAAGCAGATAACTATTTCTCAGAGGTCAAAGGAGGACGCTCAGGATTATCGTTATATGCCAGACCCAGATATTCCGCCAGTCGTGTTGACTGACGAGGTGATTGCTGAAATTCAGTCCAAAGTGCCGATGCTTCCGGGTGAATATAGGGAAAAATGGAGTGTACTGAACTTGGATAAATCTGTTATCAATTCGCTTTTGTCTAATCAGGATTATGCCCAGATTACATTGGAAGTTCAGGAAAAGTCGGGCGAGGCTTACGCTAAGCGAGTCGCGCATTGGTTTGCGAGCGCATTGACGGCTTCTGACGAAAGTGACGCGCAAATAGACAATGAATCTACACGCGTGGCGGTTGACGATTTGATAGAATTGGCTGAAATGACAGAGAAGTCTGAAGTTTCCAGCACGAATGCGAAGGAGTTATTCAATGAGCTTCTGGCTGGCGCAAAAAATCCGCGTAAGCTTGCCGAAGAGAAGAATTTGTTGCAGGTTTCTGATGAATCGGCGATTGCTGCAATCGTTGACGAAGTTCTGAACGATCCAGCTTCGGCGGCTTCAATTGCAGATATCAAGGCTGGAAAAGATAAGGCTATTGGCTATTTGGTTGGGCAAGTCATGAAGAAGTCTAAGGGTCAAGCCAACCCAAGCCTTGCGCAAAAACTGATTCGCGAAAAACTTTAGAATTGCTGAAATAATAGGGAATAGGAGCTGAAATATGAGAAAACCAACTAAAGCTATCATCGCTGCTGCCGGTTTTGGTACGCGATTTTTGCCGCAAACTAAAGCCATGCCAAAGGAGATGTTGCCGCTGATTGATAAGCCAATTATTCAATACGTCGTCGAGGAATTAGTTGAGGCTGGCATTAAAGATATCATCATTATCGGTAGCGCGAATAAGCGAGCAATCGAGGACCATTTTGACGAGCCGAATGAAGAACTTTTGGCTAATTTGCGCGCTGGCGGTCCTAAAAAACAGCCGTTCATTGACGCGGTGCAAAATTTGGCTGAGATGGCGAACTTTATTTATATTCGCCAGAAAGGTCCGTACGGCAACGCAACGCCTTTGGCTTGCGCTTCACATTTGATTCATCATGATGAGCCTGTGATTTACACGTTTGCGGACGATTTTATTGCGGCTAGTCCAAGTCGTTTCAAGCAGATGATCGAGGCGTCAGAAAGCCTAGACGGAGCGGTTCTGTCATGTAAGAAAATCACTGATGACGCGGAGTTTGACCGTTATGGAGTCATCAATGGAAAAGGAGTGAAAGATGGCGTTATAAAAATGACGAATATCGTTGAAAAGCCGGGTAAGGAGAACGCACCTTCTGATTTGGCGAGCGTTAGTAGTTATCTGCTTCCAGGTGAAATTTTCGGCTATCTAGACAAAGCCAAGGAAGAGTTTGACGGCAATGGCGAGTTTACGATTCAGCCAATTATGCAGCAAATGATTGACGATGGATTTGATTTCTATGGCGTAGAGATTACGAACGGTACTTATTATGACACTGGTGACAAATTGGAATATTTGAAGACGGTGATTGACTTTGGGTTGCGTGATCCTAATTTTGGTGATAAATTGCGCGCCCATCTGGCGGATCGTCTAAAATAATGTATAATAAATATCATGAACGGATTGCTCATAATACTAGTGATTTTAATGGTGGTTTTTATCGTCATGATGATCGCTATGGCAATTTCTATTATCAAATTGACGCGCCAAATTCGCCAAACCCAGCAGAACGTTGAGGCAATAAGTCAGCGAATTGCTAGCCTGAATGGAATTGTAAGCACGGTTTCAATTGGCGTGGAGCTAGCCAAAAGCTTCGCTTCAAAAAGTGGATTTTTCTCGAAATTTTTCTCAAAGAAGAAGGTAAAAAAGAGTGAAAAAGTCAGCCAAAGAACAGTCAAATAAGTTAGCAAAAAAAGTTGTTCGTGATAACGAAAACGACGCTCGTCGGGCGATTTTGGAGGATTTGTTTTTTGATTTTCATAAATCTCGCCACCAGGTTTACTGGGTGAATTTTGTTCGCGGAATTTTCTTTGGTCTTGGAAGTGCTTTGGGTGCGACGTTATTGATTGCGATATTGATTTGGATTTTGGGGCAATTTGCCGACATTTTCCCGCCGTTGGCTGATTTTATCAACCACTTAATTGAGACGATGCAACGTCGTCAATAGCGTGCTATAATTGTTATTAATGACTGAGGGGACAAGCGAACAATCATCGTCGGCGGCTTTGAAGCCGTCAGATTTCGTGCATCTCCATAATCACACTTTCCACTCGGTGCTGGACGGATTGACTAAGATTCATGACTTGGTCGATAAGGTTAAGGAGCTCGGGATGGAGGCTGCCGCCGTAACTGATCACGGCACGATGAGTGGAATTCTGGACTATTACAAGACTGCCAAGAAAGCTGGCATTAAGCCGATTATCGGAATTGAAACTTACGTGGCGACTCGTTCTCGATTCGATCGCGATCCAGGCAAGGACAAGCAGCGTTTTCACTTGACTGTGCTGGCGATGAACAACACGGGTTTTCATAATTTGATGAAGTTGTCGACGCGCGCCAATCTGGAGGGAATGTATTACAAGCCGCGAATTGACCATGAACTTCTGGAGGAGTTGAACGAAGGGCTTATCGTTCTGAGTGGTTGTGCGAGTGGTGAAATTGGCGTTGCTCTGAAAGAGGACGATTATGATCGTGCTCGTGAGATTGCCAAATGGTATAAGTCGATTTTGGGGGATCGATATTATTTGGAGCTGCAGGACCACGGACATCCGAAGTCGAACACACACTGGGATGTGCAGGCGAAGATCAACGAGGGCTTGATTAAGCTTTCGAAGGAGCTTGATATTGAAATGGTGGTGACTTGTGATGGTCACTATTTGACGCACGAATATCAAGACGCGCACGAGATTTTGCTTTGTGTTGGGACAGGCTCGTATCTTAGTGATGAAAAGCGAATGAGCTTGAAGGATTTTGAGCTTCATTTGACGGATCCGCGTGATATTATCGATCACTGGGGTGAGGAATTTCCTGAAGTTATTCGCAACACGAAGAAGATTGCCGACCGATGCGATGTTGAAATTGAGCTTGGGCGAATTCTTATTCCAAAATATCCATTGCCAGACGGCGAGAATGAACATTCGTATCTGCTTAGATTGACATATCAAGGTTTGTTGCAGCGTTACAATGGAGCTTCGAAGGAGGAGGCTGAAAAGTTGGATCCTGACGAGATTATTCCGAAGTTGTCTGACGAAGTTCGTGAACGCGCGAAGATGGAGCTCGGCGTGATGGGGAATATGGGCTATGAAGGTTATTTCTTGATCGTCCAGGATTTTATCAACTGGGGAAAGTCGCAGGGAATTGTCTTTGGGCCTGGGCGTGGTAGTGCGGCTGGTTCAATTATTGCGTATGCGCTGAACATTACGGATCTTGATCCGCTGAAATATGGTTTGCTATTTGAGCGATTTCTTAATCCTGATCGTATCTCTATGCCCGACATCGACGTTGATATCCAGGATACGCGTCGCGATGAAGTGATTGAGTATTGTGCGAAAAAATATGGCGAGGATCACGTCAGTAATATTGCGACGTTTGGTAAGATGTTTGGTCGAATGGCAGTGCGCGATGTCGCCAGAGTTCTGGAGGTGCCATACGCTGAAAGTGACCGATTGGCCAAGTTAGTCCCGCCACCAAACCAGGGGCGTCATATTCCGTTGTCCGTGAGTATTAAAGAAGATGCAGATCTTCGGAATGAATATGAAAATAATCCGACCGCCAAAGAAGTTTTGGATTATGCAATTCAGCTGGAAGGGACGATTCGTAGCCACGGCGTTCATGCTTGTGGTGTGGTGATTGCGCCAGATACGTTGGCTAACTATATTCCGCTTGAAATGGCGCAAAAGGGCGTGGTGGCAACTCAGTTCCCGATGGGCGAGGTTGAAGAGTTGGGTCTATTGAAGATGGACTTTTTGGGACTTTCGAACCTTACGATTATTAATAACGCCATGAGGATTATCCGAAAAGCTTACAAGAAAGAAATTAATCTTTCGGAGTTGCCACTTGATGATAAAAAGACCTACGAGCTGTTTCAGCGCGGCGACACGACTGGCGTGTTCCAGTTGGAATCGGCGGGAATGAAGCGATATTTGCGTGGACTGAAGCCGACTACGTTTGAAGATATTATTGCTATGGTGGCTCTCTATCGTCCGGGTCCGATGCAGTTTATTGACAGTTTTATTAGGCGTAAACATGGCGAAGAAGAAATAACTTATTTGCATTCTGGAATGAAAAACTCGCTGAAAAATACTTACGGAATTTTGGTCTATCAGGAACAGTTTATGCAGATTTCTAAGGAATGGTGTGGATTTACTGGTGGTCAGGCTGACACATTGCGTAAGGCTGTTGGTAAGAAGAAAATTGACTTGATGAAAAAGGTCAAACCTGAATTCGTCGAGGGCGCGGTTAAAGTTGGTGGCGCAACTAAGGAAATTGCGGAAACGTTCTGGACTCAGCTGGAAGAGTTCGCCAACTATTGTTTCAATAAGTCGCACGCCGCTTGTTATGGTTTGATCGCCTATTGGACGGCTTATTTGAAGGCGCATTATCCGGACGCGTTTATGGCGGCGCTTATGACTAGTGACCATGATGATACCGATCGTCTGGCAATTGAAATCACCGAATGTAAGCACATGGGAATTAGTGTGCTAAGTCCTGACGTAAATGAATCGTTCGTTGAGTTTGCTGTGGTGCCGAATGAGAATAAAATTCGTTTCGGAATGTCGGCAGTGAAGGGCGTTGGTGTTGGTGCGGTCGAGGAAGTTCTGCGGGCGCGCGAAGATGGTCCGTTTACGTCGGTTGAGGATTTTGCTAGGCGTGTTTCAACCAGCAAGTTCAACAGGAAAGCCTGGGAGTCACTTATTAAATCTGGGGCGTTTGATGATATGGGCGATCGATCTGATTTGCTTTTCAATCTGGATTCCATTACGTCATTTGCGTCCAAGCTCCAAAAAGAAGCCGCCAGCGGGCAGACCAATTTGTTTGGAATGTTGGGTGGCGATGATGCGGCGAGCGTCCAATCGACTCTTCATCTCCAGAAGGCTCCTGTGAAACACGACGATAAAGAGCGCTTGATGTGGGAGCGAGAATTGTTGGGGCTGTATATCTCGGCGCATCCGCTTGATAGATATGAAACGTATTTGAGTGAGCAAACTCAACCGTTGACGCAATTAGTTCCTGAATATGACAGTCGAATGATGACGGTCGGGGGAATTATTAGCACCGTTCGTACAATTGTCACAAAAAGCGGTTCGAAAATGGCGTTCGTGGGAATTGAGGACAAGTTCGGTGAGGGCGAGATAATTGTTTTTCCAAATCTGTATGAGAAAGTTGGCGCCAAGCTGGTTCAGGACGCAGTGATTCGGGTTTCTGGTAAAAATTCAGCGCGAGATCGTGATGGCAATTTGGGCAATGAAAGTAAGCTAATTGCCGACGACATTATTGTGATTACGGATAACGATATCAATGGCTATGAGTCGACTGGCCGTAAAATGGATGCGCCAAAAATTAGCTCTGCCGTAAAAAAAGAGCGCCGTGAAGCTTATCGTAATCAGAAGAATGGAGCTTCTCCGAAGTCCGCTGTAAAGAATGACGCCGCCAAACCGCAGCCAAAAACTCATTCGGCGCCTGTTAATGTTGCGCCAGAAATTCCCGCTTCAAAGTTATTTGTGTATATCAAAGATCCGAATGACCATTCGCGGTTGGTGAAAATGAAGTCTGTTTGCGGCGAGAATGCTGGCACGACTGACGTGGTTTTGGTACTGGGCGAGAAAGAAAAATCAGCCATGCGCCTGCCGTTTAAGGTGGATGCTAATGACAATTTATTAAGCCAATTAAAAAACACTCTGGGTGAAGAGTGTGTAGTTCTAAAGTGATAGTTAGCCCGCTGACAGAGGCCCCGGCCGGAGCCGGTTGCTCTGGCGGGCTAACTTATCTGTCAGCGGGACTAAGCCCCCCTGTTTATCGCTAGATAGCGCTGTCGTTGCGCAACTTGCTCCAGAAAGTCACAGCCACGTACAGGCTGCTGAGCTGTAGCAGCCCTAGCACTAGGTTAACTCCAGGGCTGTGCATCATCGGGCCGAAGCAGACCCAGAAGCCGACATATACTGCTAGGATAACGGCCAGAGCCGTTAGGCCCAGATTGTTCTTGTGGATAATACGGTGACCAACCTTCTCGGAGACTGACGCCAGTTCTGGCGACAGGCAGAGCAATAATAATTGCCCTGCAACAGCGAAAGCAAACAAGCTGGAAGCCATTGTATGCTCCTTTCTGTAGGGACTACTTTCTCCGGGGGATTCCGAAGAAAGCTTTTATAGATATAACACATATGGTTAATAAAGTCAAGCGGCGTGATAAAAATAAATTACCTTCAAATGAAAATAGCCCGCCAAGAGAGCTCTGGTCAAGACCGAGAGTGTCAAGGCGAGCTATTTTCTGACAGGGAAGATTAGTCCAAATAGCGCAATTCCCGTTGCGACCGACACATTGAATGATTCTTTTTGGCCGAACATCGGGATTTCTACAGTGAAGTCGCAATTGTCCAAAAGCTCTGGCGTAATTCCGTGAACCTCTTCGCCGAGTAGCAGTGCAAATTTTTCAGGCGGCTGAAATTCTGGCAACATCACACTATCTTTTGACTGCTCCAGCGCGATGATTGGCAAGTTTTCTGTTTGCTGATTCTTTTTAATCCAATCATTGATATCTTCGTAAAACTCAAACGGCACCAAACTTTCCGCACCCAAAGCAGTTTTATGAATTTGGCTGGTGATTTTTTCGCGAATATGCGGCAGGCGAGGGTCTTCAGATCGAATTTCTCCATCAACAAGCGCACAAACAGGTGCCTTGCTACATAAACTCAATTCTGGATACGGCGTGTAACCACTAAGAATAATCTTTTTTATACCAAATCCTTCGGCTGTGCGAAAAATTGCCCCAACATTATGCGTCGAGCGAATATTGTGTACTAACAGAGTAATTTCTGGATTCATATCACTATTATATCACTCGTAAAACCGTAAGCTTTTTGGTATAATTTTCATATGGACGAAGATAAAATTCAGGCGCGACGCCGCGAGCAAGATGAGGAAGCTACTCGTCGTCGAGCGTCAATTTTAGGACTTCAATATCTTGACGGGCGGGAATTTGAAGAAACTTTACCTTTGCTTAAGGATGTTTTGACGATAGAAGAGATGTATAAGGGTCGGCTGGTTCCGCTGGCTTTTAATGAGGAAGATCAGTCTTATCGATTTGGTGTTACGTCGCAAACTTCTGAGTCGTTAATGAAGCGGATGCGAGATCAGTATGTTGAAAATGGCAAGCGAATCTTCTTCTTCTTGATTTCTGGTTCGGCGTTTCGGTCAATTATGCTTAGGTTTGATCCGCCAAAAAAAGTGATTTACGACAATATTGAAATCGCCAAAGAAGGCGATAGTGATACTTTAGCGCAGGTTACGCAGACTTTGGCATCCGTCGGCACAAATGACGTGTTTAATTATTTGATTGACCAAGCGGATCTGTTGGGTGCGTCGGATATTCACATTGAAAATCAGCGTGAGTCGATTCGAATTCGTATGCGTGTTGACGGAGCTTTGCATACGGTGGCGGAGCTTAGCAGAGATAGATATCGAGTGATTATGGCGACTTTGGCGTCGCGTGCGAATATTTCTACCGCTTCCAGAGAGCCTCAATCTGGGCATATGCAGCAGGAAATTCATAGAGATGGCGCATCGCATGTGTTGAATTTGCGCGTGGAAGCCGTGATGACGGTGTATGGTTTGGATTTGGTGCTTCGATTGTTTAATTTCGACGAATCAATGTTGAACTTGGACCTCTTGAATATTTCAAAGAAAGAGCGCGAGCAAATTGATGAAGTTATTTCTCATCCGCGCGGGATGCTACTGATGGTTGGTCCGACTGGTTCGGGAAAGTCTACGACGTTATATAGCATTCTTAATGCTCTTAATACGCCAGACCGAAAGATTATTACGCTGGAAGATCCTGTAGAAAATACGATTCCTGGGATTGCTCAGATTCCAATTGATACGACGAATGGACAGAGGTTTGCTGACGGTTTGCGCAGTGTTTTGCGTCTTGACCCAGATGTGGTGATGGTTGGTGAGATTCGCGACAATGAAACTGCGAAGACTGCGATTCAGGCGTCAATTACGGGACACTTGGTGTTGTCTAGCTTTCACGCCAATTCAACTGCGGCGGCGTTTAGTCGTATGATCGATATGATTGGGCAAAATCCGATTTTTAGCTCGGCGGTTCGGCTGGTGATTGCTCAGCGACTGGTGAGGAGATTGTGGGATGATAGCAAGGAAGAATATGAGCCAGATGAGGCGACGCGCAAGTGGGTGAAAGAGGTCTTGAAGGACTTGCCGGAGAATGTTGATTGTCCAGACTTGGATACATTCAAATTGTGGCGTGCGGTGCCGACAGACGATGTTCCGTTCGGCTATAAGGGGCGAATTCCAGTAATGGAGCAGTTGGTTGTGAGTGAAAATATTCAGAAATTCTTGCGCGGCGACGCTGAGGATGTTCATACGGAAGCAATTGAAAAAGCCGCAAAAGAAGATGGCATGGTGACGCTGCTTCAGGCTGGCGTGTTGGCGGCTCTTCGTGGCGAAACGACGTTAGAAGAAGTCAATAGAGTAATATAATTGACTTTATAGCCATAAACTGATAAAATATTAGTTTATGAGCGAAAGACAACGGGATGGTTATGTTGTTAAAGATCAACTATCTCATACAGAAGATCTTAATAAAAACTACATAAGTCAAATTATAGATTATGTAAAGTCTATTATTAAGCATGTACCGTTTCTTGTTGAAGGTGAGGAGTTGCGTGGTGAATATCAAGAATCTTATAGGGAGGTTCTTAGGCTGTTTCAGCAAATTGAGAAGGAGTATAACAGGCTTCCAGATTGCATAGAGATAGATTTTGATATAGAGGAAGTTAAAGAATCGTTAATAAGTATGTTTAATGGAACATACGAGAAATTTATAAGGGAAAATCTTAGTGTAGTTTTTCCCGAAAAACTGGCGGAAGTGAATATTCCAGAATTTTGCCAAGCTGAAGAGCATGTGATTCCCGATGTAAAACGATGGCAGCATGCTAATAAAATTGGTCCTGAACTTGCAGATCGTGAATATATGCGCTTTATCGCAGAGGCAAGGGAGGCTGTGACTGATAGCCTTACTGAGGATGGAACTTTTGATTTACCTGATGATTTTATAATTACTAGACCTGAATATATTCCAGGTAATGATGGCAAGATGAAGTTGAGCAGTTTGCTGGAAGACTTTGAGCGTCGGAAACTTAAAGAGGTTGAAGATGAGGAATGTAAAGGTATTAATCCTAAGGGTGATTTAAAATTTGCCTACAATGTTCTTGAGTTTATAAAATCCATAAAATTGCCAAGCAAAGAGGAACTAGCAAAGCAGTATAAAGAAGCGACAATTAATGAAAACATTCCAGTGATTCGTAGCCTTGCTGAATCTATGGCTAAAGAGCATCTGAGTGAGGCTTTAGGCGACGCCCTGAGGGTGCTTTCGGAGAAATTGAATAGCTATGAAGCGGCACCTAAAATCGCCGCTGAATCTTTGAGTAAGGCGAAGAAGAGAAAGAGAAAGAGAAATAAGCAATCACGCCAGTATAATTGCGAGGTGAGTGATCAGAATATTAAGGCTACTGAGGTTAACTTGAAGGTCGGGGATTATATAGAGCTTAGTCGCGAAATATTTCCATGGCTAGATGAGGAAGTGGCCAAGGTTTTATATATTAAGAGCAGTGGTAATGGTGCTACGATAGTAGTCGATGCTCGTACTGAAGCGGTTAAGAGGATTGAATACAAAATAATATCTGGATATGAGACCAAGGAAAAGCAGAAGAGTATCTCGCGTAGTCTTTCTGATAAATTAAAGTTAGCGGCAGAAATTGTTGCAACGTCAGATTCTGGATTACGTGATTCTTGGACGACCTTAAGGCATCGAGACAAAAATAAGTACCCTTTTAATATCCTTAGCTGGAAAGCCCGAACACCTGACGCACTAAGGATGTATGTGTCGCACATCGCTGTGGACAAGGTGAATGATGAGTCTGTGAGAGAGATACTAGAAGACAACGGTATAACTCACTTGTTAATGCTTTTGGGTGCCTGTGATAAAAATAATCAGGAAAAATTATTGCCATTCTTTACTGGGCGAACTAGGCGAGTTGAGGCAGCTGACGGTGCTGGCGTTTAGTTCTATCTAATGACATTCGCAACAGCTTCAACAACACCCTCATCAAATGCGGTTGGAACAACTTTATCGACGGTTGGATTTTCGACCAGGTTAGCTAGCGCTTCAGCAGCCGCCAATTTGTGCTGATCGGTGATTTTCTTAACTCCGTGATCTAATGCGCCGCGGAAAATTCCAGGGAATGCCAGGGAGTTATTGACTTGGTTCGGGAAGTCGCTACGACCCGTGCCGATGATTGCGACGCCGGCTTCTTTGGCGACATCTGGCATAATTTCTGGAACAGGATTTGCTAGTGCAAATACGATTGGATTTTTCGCCATTTTTTGGACTAATTCTGGAGTGAGAAGTCCTGCGCGCGATACGCCAATAAATACGTCTGCGTCGGTGATGGCGTCTTCAATTGAGCCAGATTGCGATGCGTCGACGTATTCCAATAGTGCGGTTTTTTCAGCGTTCAAATCTGTGCGTGATTTTCCGACGATTCCTCGACTATCCACCGCTACGATGTTTTTTGCTCCGTAAAGATTTAACAATTTGATGATTGCCGTGCCAGCTGCGCCTGCGCCGATGACCACGAATTTGCAATCTGCCAGGTTTCGTCCTGTCAGCTTTGCGGCGTTAATTAAGCCCGCTAATACAACGACAGCCGTGCCATGTTGGTCGTCGTGGAAGACTGGAATATCTAATTCCGCCTTCAATCGCTCTTCAATCTCAAAACATTTTGGTGCGGCAATGTCTTCGAGGTTGATGGCGCCGAAACTTGGCGCAATAGCTTTAACGGTGGCAATAATTTCTTCTGGATCGTGAACGTCTAACACAATTGGCACGGCGTCGACATCGGCAAAATGCTTAAATAGCAAAGCTTTTCCTTCCATGACTGGCATGGCGGCTTTTGGTCCCAAATTACCTAAGCCCAAAATTGCTGAGCCGTCTGAGATTACGGCGACTAGATTGTTTGTCCAAGTGTATTTTGGTAAATCGGCTGGATTTTCGGCAATTGCTTGGCTGACTGCGCCGACGCCAGGGCTGTAATAAGCGCTAAGCTTGTCGCGATTAAGCTCCTCTTTATCTCTGAGGCTAGTCGTAATTTTACCTTTGTATTTTTCGTGTAGTTCGAGTGCTAATTTATTGTAATCCATAACTATATTATACTCCAATTTTATTTAATTGATATTTCTTCAGATTTGTGTTATTATCTTATGTAATTGTACGAGAGTTAAATATTCGAGCCTTGTTTGATGTGGAGCCGCAGAGGTACAACTGCGTGGCCAGTCGGAGCGAGTTCGGAAGATAGGAAAAATTATGAGTTTTGAGTTAATCAACAAAATCAACCAAGCACAAAAAAAGCAAGCAGTTGTCGATGCTCGCAGTGGTGACACAGTTCGCGTTTACCAGAAAATTAAGGAAGGCAACAAAGAGCGTATTCAGATGTTCGAGGGCGTTGTTATCCGCACCGATAATAAAAAGTCACACACATCACGAATTACGGTTCGAAAGATTGCTTCAGGTGTTGGCGTTGAAAAGTCATTTTTGATGCACAGTCCACTGATTGAGAAGATTGAGATCGTCCGACGAGCTAAGGTTCGCCGCAAGTTCTTAAGCTTCCTTCGTCAGCGTAGCGGTAAGTCAGCTCGCTTGACGGCTAAGAATTTCGATCGCGCTGCTGTTAATGACATTCATGACGCTAAGGCAGAAGCGGAAGCTGAACGCTTGAAGGAAGAAGCTGCTCAGGCCGCTGCCGCAAAGCAGGCTGAAAAAGATGCTGCTCAGGCTGAACTTGACGCTAAGGCTGCTGAAGTTGCAGCTCGCCATAAAGACGCGTAATTGTCAATTGGTTAATCATTAAAACCGTCTCTTAATCTGAGGCGGTTTTCTCATGTTATAATCTCAATATGGCAATATTTCATTATATATCCGTCCTTGTTCCGACGACTTTGGCTGTGGCGGCTCCTTATGTTTTGAAGAAAAATGGCTTTGATAGTGAGCAAAAATATCGCTGGCTACTTTACGTAGCGTGTTTGTTGTTTTTCATATCTTGGTATTTGCCATCGCCGTTAATTGACGGGCAGGACACTAGTTTTACGACGCACTTTGTTGGCGGTGGGCTATTTACGGGGCTATTTTGGGCGTATTTGGTTTCGTCGATGAAATGGCGAGCGCATTGGTTGGTGACGGCGTTTTCAGTATTTGCTTTAGTCTCGGCGCTGGGTTGTATTAATGAGTTGGCGGAATTATTTATGGTCAAGATGGGCTTGGCGAGTATAAAATTGGACGACACGAATTGGGATATTTTGGCGAATACATTAGGCGCGGCAACAATTTGGATTGGCTGGATTATTGCGGATTTTATGACGAAAAAGGGAAGATTGCCAGGTGATTCTGGGAATTGATGAAGTCGGGCGCGGCGCGTGGGCTGGGCCGTTGGTGATTGGCGCGGTGGTTTTGGGCGGCGCTGAAATTGAAGGGCTTGATGATAGTAAAAAATTGACCAAAAAGCGGCGTGAATTGCTTGATGAGGAAATTCGCGAGCAAGCGTCGGCTTGGGCGTTGGGCTGGGTTCCTGCTGAGGAGCTGGATGAAATAGGGATGAGCGAGGCGCTTAAACTGGCTACGCGGCGCGCAGTCAAAGAAATCCAGGCGAAATGTCGGAAAAACGGCTCGACGTTTGATGAGATTATTATTGATGGGACGGTCAATTTTTTGGCGGGTACACCGCTAGAAAAGTATGTAACAATTATAGCGAAAGCCGACGGTCTGATTCCGAGTGTTTCGGCGGCGTCGATTATTGCAAAGGTGGCTCGCGATAAATTTATGGCGGAGCAGGATGATATTTATCCGGGATATGATTTTTCTTCACACGTTGGTTATGGAGTGGCGAAGCATCGAGCGGCTATTGATAATCTGGGCGTAACTCCGCTACATCGGTTGAGTTTTGCGCCGTTGGCTAAATATGCTAATGTTGAGGCGAATTCGCAAAATGCGTCTGACGATAAAAAATCTAAAAACCAGCAAAAAGACACGACGCGTCAAATTGGCGATAAGGGTGAGCAAGCGGCGGCGGATTGGTTGGTGGCTGATGGCCATGAGATTATAGAGCGGAATTGGCGAACGCGATATTGTGAAATTGATATTGTTAGTAAAAAAGATAATGTTTTGTATTTTACAGAGGTCAAATATCGTAAAAATGACAATTTCGGCGATGGCTTGGCGGCAATTACAAATAAAAAACAGCAACAAATGCGTTTTGCTGCTGAAATATTCATTGCCAAAAATGCGCAGTATGAAAGTTGTGATATGCAAATACTGGCAATTTCTGTCGATGGAAATCCGCCCGTAGTCGAGGAATGTGTAGCACTAGATTAGGGTATAAAAAATAGCCCCAGTTGGGACTTAATAATTTCAAGGAAAAGTGACAAACAGCTACTAAAATTACCGTGAGAATGCTCACAGCTTGCCACTTTTCCTGAAGGATTACTTCTCGTTATCCTGACTTAGAAACGAGAGGCCATCGTTGAGATATTCTATCTTACTGTACTCAGAACGTGGGATGAGATGCACCGCGTTAGCGATGCCCTTGATGTCTACTTCAAGGAATATCCTCGAAACCGTGTCCTTCTCCTTGCTCTCTTGAAACTTTTTAAGTTTTGCAACCATAGAATCTAGAGCAAACGGAATGGAATACGTAGTAGCCATCGAGACAGCTTTTCGCAATAGCTCCTCCACTTTCCAGCCGTATCCGGTGGCGTTTGCGAAGTATGGAATTGCTTCGTCGAGGAAGTGCGAGCATTGTAAAATGCTTTGCAGATCAGGAGTGCTTGCATTCGGCAGCGTGTCCGCTGTCGCGACGATCTCGAAGATCGAACAATTAATGAATTCTAGCGCAAGGCTGAGCTCATATTCCTTGCTGTTCAGCATATTGGAGAGTTTGTCTACGGTCGCTACGACCTCTTTGAGAAGAGCAGAGCCCTTGTCATCGAGCTCGGCCTCATATAGGCCTCCATGGAAGAGTTCCCCTCGTACGTAGTTACCTTCGATAACCAGACGCATGGTTCCTTTCCTATCTTCTCGCCCCCATGGAGGGCTAAGCGGCAATTTACCACAAAGCGAGATTCCACTCCTCTTTGAAATTTTACAAAAGGAATAGAAACTCGCCTCGTGTGTAACTGTTTGTCAAAGTGCGCTTTCGGACAAAACATTTGTTCTGTCAACAAAAGCTAATATATATATATATATATCACTAATAGTATAAAATGTCAATAGAATTTGTCAAAAATGTGGCATAATATATCACAGTGTTGTTTGCAAAGCAGAGAGCACGTCCGTCTTATCTCGCTCAATCAACTCGACGCGTGCTGATATTTCGGTAATTCCCAGCTTAATCGTTCTGGTGAGAGCTGGAATATTCATCATCGGTTCAAAGAATTGTTGAAAGTCGTTAAGTTCGTCAGTTGTAATTAGAGCTGTGCCTGCATAACGAATAAAATCGTCGTAGCTCTTATCATCGCCAAATTTCTCTTTGACCCACGCCCAGTTTTCTTTCAGCCAATTCCACGCAATCTGGCGGCTTTCTCTGGTGCGAATCAAATACACAAACCAACGGCTGGCGTCTTGCGGGCGGATGATATTGGAATCTTTAATATTGGCAAGAATTTTTTCTGCGGTTTCAGGGTTTTTGGTGGAAGTCAGTCCAATTGCAATATCATTCTGCAAGTCATTTGACGGCGTGTTTTTATATGCGGCAAAGAGATTTTCAATCATCTCTGGCGTCTCAAAATGCCTCACGTTTGCGCTGATAATTAAAGCTCGAATTTCTGTCGGTAAGTCTTCCAATTTATTACTATCAAAACGCGTTTTTGCCTCGTTCAAAACTTCTTTATCTTCGCTATACATCATCAAACTCAAAGCCGTGGTGCGCCGTTCTCGGTCGTCGTCCGATTCTCCATCTTTTTCATCCCAGCCAAGCTCTTCAAATGTGGCGCGCGCAAATTCTCCAGAAATTTTCTTTAATGAATCTCTGGCGGCGTCATTATCATCGACGAATTTTCGCAGCTCCGTCAAAGCGCCAGCCGCCATCCCGAAGACTTTTTCGTTGGTTTCGGTTTTTAGCGACAATGCCAATGGAAGTAGTGATGCCGAGTTTTCAAATCCAGCGCGGGCGAGTATTGTTGCGTCTTGTAAGATACAAATCTTGTCTAAAGTCGGCAATTCTGTAATGTTTTTCAATAAATATTCGCGAGTGGATTCGTCATATTTGGTGACGAAGTGGGCGCTTAAGCCGCAGTTTAATTGCAATGGCTTTTCAATAGAAACGGTGGTTTCTTTTTGATCCAAGATTTTTACGTCAAGCGGTTGGTTTGCGAATAATGGAATCGGCCATAACGCGTCAGATGGTTGGTGTTCGCCGATGAAGAATCGCTCCTGACTTAAAATCGCCGCGTCGTGACTGTTTGAAACTGATACGACAGGAAGGCCAGGTTGGGAAATCCAAGCGTTCATTAGATTGACGATTGGCTGACCGCTCGCTGACTCTAATTCTTGCCATAAATCATTTCCGACGGTGTTTTTATACGCGAATTTTTCAAAATATGATTTAAGACCGGCACGAAACGCCTCTTCGCCGATAAGTTTTCTAACCATAACAAGCAGCCGCCCGCCTTTGGCGTAAACGATTGCTGGGTCGAACAAAGTGCTGATTTCGTCTGGGTGATTGACGTCGGCTTGAACTGATTGAACGCCGTCCAAGCTGTCGCGTCTGAGTGCGGCCGTTACTTCATTCGTGGCAAAATCTTCCCACATATGCCAATCCGGCTGAAGCGCGTCAATTGCTACATATTCCATCATATTGGCGAAGCTTTCGTTGAGCCACAAGTCGTTCCACCACTGCATGGTAACTAAATTGCCGAACCATTGATGGCTGAGCTCGTGAGCGATAACCGTGGCAATGAAGCGTCTGGATGATTCTGGAGTCAATTCTGGGTCTGCAAGCAAACAACTTTCGCGGTAAGTAATCAATCCCCAGTTTTCCATGGCACCAGAGGAAAAATCGGGAAGAGCGACGTGGTCAGATTTCGGCAATGGATATTTGACGCCGAAATATTCGTCATAAAAATCAATTGATCGAGTGGCGATATCTAACGCAAAATCTAATGTATTTTCATTCTGAGCTGGCGTTGCCCAGATGTTGACTTCGACACCAGATTCGGTGCGAGCGGATTTTTTGTGCAATTCACCGATGACGAAAGCCAGAAGATAACTGCTCATTCGCGGTGTTTTCTCGAAAGTTGTTGTGAGAGAATCACCATTTTCTTCTTCGTGTTTTACGGGCATATTTCCCAAAACTGTTATCCCTGGGCGAGTTATTAGCGTCAAATCATATTCAGCTTTGGCGGCTGGCTCGTCAACGCAAGGGAAAACTTCGCGGGCGTGATGTGATTCAAATTGAGTTGCGGAAAGCTGTTTTTTAACGCCGTCGTGGGTGAAGTAACAAGGATATAATCCGTGCATTGCGTCGGTGATGGTTCCAGAGAAATCGATGCGAATTGTGTGATTTCCGTTTTCAAGGTTTGGCTGAGATAATCTCAATTCGTCAAACTCACCAAATGAGATGTCGGCGGGCTGATCGTCGATTGTGGCTGATTGAATTGTTAAACCTTTGGAATGTAGCGAAATTGATTCGCTGGTGGACTCGCCAGAAATGACAACCGTGCCAGAAAATTCTTTTTCCTCGGCGCGCGTTAGATCAAGAGTTAAGTTGTAATGATTTGGTGTGAATGTGTCGAGTAGGCGTGGAACTTTAGTCATAGTTTAATTATAATACAGTCATGAGGGTGAATAAAATACGACGTCGGCAAGTGGTGATTGCGCTGGTAATTCTGGTGGCTGGCGTGGCGGTTTGGGCTTCGCGAATTTCACAACCCGAGCCTCAGACAATTCAAACTTCAACGCAACGAGAATTATTTGGCAATTCGAACGCCAAATCGGAATTGGAAAAGATAGAAGTTAAAGGACGTGCGCCAAAGACTGGCTATTCCAGAAAGCAATTCGGCAACGGCTGGGGTAAGATTAACGGCTGCTCTGTGCGGGAAGTGATTCTGGCGCGAGATTTGACGGATGAGAAAATTGATGAAAAATGTCGAGTTTTGTCGGGTGTGCTGAATGATCCGTACACTGGTCAAACAATCCAATTTCAGCGCGGCGAAAAATCGAGCTCTAAAGTTCAGATTGATCATGTCGTGGCTTTGAGCGATGCTTGGCAAAAGGGTGCACAGCAAATTTCTCCAGAAGAACGAGAGAAATTAGCGAACGATCCATTGAATCTGTTGGCGGTTGACGGTCCAGCAAATCAAGCTAAGGGAGATGGCGACGCAGCGACTTGGCTACCGAGTAACAAACCTTTTAGGTGTCAATATATCGCGCGACAAGTGGCTGTGAAACGCAAATATCGCTTGTGGGTAACGGAAGCTGAAA
>CAUTWR010000003.1:0-21641 GCA_963542105.1 uncultured Candidatus Saccharibacteria bacterium
TTATCTCTAGTCGCTGGTGCACTATCAAAAAAGCAACAGGATAGTGTTCATCGCGTTACTAGTAATCTATAAGTAAATCTGTATAGCATTGCACGCTGCCTTTCAATCTTCACGTCCAGTTTAAGACATAAAAACAAAACCCCGACGATGTCGACAGGGTCTTGTCTAATTATTTACGCACTCAGTCCTAGCGTCGTCGTTTGCGTCGATGAAGATCGGCAACCTTCAAGCGAACCATATGACGATCGATAAGCTGCTTGGCTTTCTCACGCTCAACTTGATCGCCAGCTTCATCGCGAGCTTTAATAGCGCGCTCCAGAGCCTTCTGAGTTTCCGCCTCGATGATGTCATCGCCGTGATCAGCTTCATCAACCAGAATCTGCACCGACGAATAGTCAATTTTTACCACGCCACCAGAGATTGCGAAATACTCCAACTGATTATCGGAATCTTCTTTATGTCGACGCACGGTAATCACGCCGTCCCGCGCAATCGTCACTAGCGGCTCATGGCTTGGGAAAACGGAAATTTCGCCGTCAGTAGTCGGAATTGACACCGAATAAACTTCTTCGTCAACCTTCGTACCGACAAGTGTGACTAATGACAATTTCATGACTATTTAGCTTTCTTTTCAGAATGTTTTTTAGCCTCGGCAGATTCAGCTTCAGCGTCGCGAGCGACTTGATCAGCCAGCGTACCCTGAACCATATAGAACCAGTTTTCAGGCTTATCATCGTATTTACCAGCCAAAATATCGGAAGCGTCGCGAATGGTATCTTCCAATTTAACGTAAACACCTGGATTTCCGGTAAACTTCTCAGCCACGTGGAACGGCTGTGCCAAGAATCGCTGAATACGACGAGCGCGAGCAACAATCTGCTTCTGATCGTCCGACAATTCTTCCATACCAAGAATAGCGATGATATCCTGAAGCTCTTTATATTGCTGCAAAATTCGCTGAACCTCGCGCGCCACGCGGTAATGCTCTTCGCCGACAATTTCTGGATCAAGCGAGTTTGAGCTCGAGTCCAAAACGTCAACCGCTGGATAAATACCAATTTCCGTCAAAGCACGGTTCATCACAATTGTAGCGTCAAGGTGAGCAAAGGTCGTCGCAGGAGCCGGGTCGGTCAAGTCGTCAGCTGGCACATAGACAGCCTGAACAGAGGTAATCGAACCCTTCTTTGTTGAGGTAATTCGCTCTTGCAATGCGCCCATTTCCTGCTGGAGGTTTGGCTGATAACCAACCGCACTCGGCAAACGACCGAGCAATGCCGACACCTCGGCACCAGCCTGAGTATAGCGATAAATATTGTCGATAAACAGCAAGACATCTTTACCTTCGTCACGGAAAGCTTCAGCCATCGCCAGACCCGACAACGCCACGCGCAAACGTGCTCCAGGCGGCTCGTTCATTTGCCCAAAGACCAGCGAAGTCTTATCCAAAACGCCAGCTTCTTCCATTTCATAGTAGAGGTCGTTACCTTCACGCGTTCGCTCACCAACACCAGCAAAAACAGAGTTTCCAGAGTGGAACTTAGCGATATTGTTAATCAACTCAGTAATAAGAACCGTTTTACCAACACCAGCACCAGCGAATAATCCAGCTTTTCCACCCTTAGCAAGTGGCGCAATCAAGTCAACAACCTTAATACCAGTTTCCAAGATTTCAGTCTTATTTGACTGCTCAGAAAGCGCTGGAGCAGGGCGGTGAATTGGGGCGGTTTTACCCTTCGGTTGAGGTTTTTCGTCAATTGCTTCACCAACAACATTAAACATTCGTCCTTGAGTTTCCGCACCCACAGGTACAGAAATTGGCGCGCCAGTCGCAATAACCTCTGCGCCACGACTCAATCCATCCGTTGACGACAGGGCAATTGTTCGAACGGTATGCTCGTCCAAGTGCTGAGCTACCTCCAATACCAAATTCTCATCGCCGTTCTTAACGTGCAACGCGTCATAAATCGCTGGAAGCTCAACGTCTCGTGGAAATTCCACGTCAACGACCACACCAACGATCTGAATAATTTTACCTAAATCTTTTGCCATCTTTTTCTCCTTTATCATTGTTCCATCGCCTCCACGCCACCAGAAATTTCAGCAAGCTCCTGAGTAATCGCCCCTTGACGAGCCTTATTCATAGCTAGCGTCAAATCGTCAACCAAATCGCTGGCATTATCCGTAGCATTCTTCATCGCCATCATACGCATAGAATGTTCACTGGCGCGAGCATCAAGCAACGCCTGCAACAGTCGCGCGCCAACCAAGCGATACGCCACCGCGTCCAAAACTTCTGGAATACTCGGCTCATATTTGGCGTCAGAAATCGTGTTAGAAACTTCACTCGGATCAACCAAGATTTTCGTTCCTGCTGGCAATAATCTGTCCAATTCAGCAGTCTGAACCATGCTATTGACAAAACGCGTGTAAACAAGCGTAACGGCGTCAACTTCGCCATTTTCAAACATATTTACTGCCGTGTTCAAAATCGTGTGGAATGTCAATCCAGACGGCTGATCTGGCAGATCTTCATACGTACCGATGATTTTCGTATCTTTAAGACGCGTTGCGAATTGCGAAGCTCGCCGACCAATCGTCAAAGTCAAGTTCTCAATTCCGCGCTCGTCATCACGCTTTAACAGCTCCAAATACTTCTTCAAAACGTTGGTGTTGTATGCGCCAGCCAAACCCTTGTCGCTGGCCACCACGATAATCAATCGCTTATTTATCTTTCGCCTAACGAACAGCGGGTGATTGTCGGTTGCGCCTTGGCTCGCCAAATAAGACAGCAATTCTTCCGCCGCCATTGTGTACGGAGCAGAAGCTTTGTCCGCCTCTTGAGCCCGACGCATTTTACTAGCCGCCACCAATTGCATAGCCTTGGTGATCTGCTTAGTTGAGTCCACCGAACGAATGCGATTTTTCAGCGCGCGAGTGCTCGGCATGAATTACTCCTCAAATCCTTTCGCTATTTCTTTCGTAGCTTCGTCAATCAGCTTCAATTGCTCATCCGAAGGTTTGTCGCCCTTGTTTAGCTCACGCATAGCATCTTTAGAATTTTTCCAGAGATAAGTCAATAGAGCAGACTGCGCGTCCTTAATCTTAGAAACTGGAACATCGTCAAACATACCGCCAGTCACCGCGTGAATGCTGACAAATTGCTCCCAAACGCTCATTGGCTGATATTGTGGCTGCTTCAGAAGTTCAGTGAGTCGCTGACCGCGGTCAATTTGAGCCTTTGTCGCGTCGTCAAGATCTGAGCCGAATTGAGCAAATGATGCCAATTCGCGGAACTGAGAAAGGCCGAGCTTCAAGTTTCCGCCGACGGATTTAACGGCCTTCGTCTGAGCCGCGCCACCAACACGAGAAACTGATAGACCGGCTGAGATGGCTGGGCGAATGCCTTGATAGAACAAGTCGGTTTCTAGGAAAATCTGACCGTCGGTAATAGAAATCACGTTGGTCGGAATGTAAGCGGAAATGTCACCAGCTTGCGTTTCGATGATTGGCAGAGCCGTCAAGCTTCCAGCACCGAGCTCATCAGACAATTTAGCTGAACGCTCCAACAAGCGTGAGTGCAAATAGAAAACATCACCTGGGTAAGCTTCGCGTCCTGGTGGGCGGCGCAACAATAGCGACATCTGTCGATAAGCTACCGCGTGCTTTGTCAAATCGTCATAAATCATCAATGCGTGACCGCCGTTATCGCGGAAATATTCACCCATGGCTGTACCAGCGTAAGGCGCCAAGTAAAGCAGGGAAGCCGCGTCGGACGGGCTGGTCGCAACGATAATCGTCTGGTCCATCACGCCTTCTTCTTTCAATCGGTCGACCAATCTGGCAATCTTCGACAATTTCTGACCAATCGCCACATAAACGTTTACCACGCCAGTTTTTTGACGAGCCTGGTTGATCATCGTATCGATAGCAATTGCCGTCTTACCAGTTTGACGGTCACCAATGATAAGCTCACGCTGACCACGACCGATTGGGAACATCGCGTCAATCGACATGATACCAGTCATCAGAGGTTCGTGAACCGATTTGCGACCCATCACGCCAATAGCAGGACGCTCAATTAAACCACGTTTCTTCGCTTTAATCGCTGGACCGTCGTCAAGAGGTCGACCTAGCGGATCAACCACTCGCCCCAACAATTCTTCGCCGACAGGAACATCTAGAACCGAACCTTTGCGGCGAACGCTGGCGCCAGCCTTAACCTTATCTTCGCCGCCAAGAATCACCGCACCAATTTCATCTTCCATCAAGTTCAAAGCAAACGCCTCAACCGTGCCGCCGTCAGTTTCAATTTCCAGCACTTCGCTATAACCAGCGCTACTTAGACCATGCACCCAAGCCACGCCGTCACCAACGCGAATAACCACGCCGGCATCTTCCAAACCTTCCGTCGCCTCCAGCTGCGCGATTTTTTCCCGCAGGCTTTTGGCTAATTCTGTCACATCAATCTTGCTCATTTTTCCTCCTAGATTTTCTTCGCCCGCAAGTCGTTTAACTTCTTCGAAACCGTTGCGTCCAGTGTTGCGGTCGGCGTTTGTAGCTTAAATCCACCAATCAACGTCGGGTCAATTGATTCTCTTAGCGACACTTTTGGCTTGCTATTTTTACCGCTCGCCATAGCCGCCAGAAATTGCTCTATTTTACGCCTTATATTGTCATCAAGCGCTCTCGCACTCTCGACCGACGCTACAATCTCGCCACCTTCAGCCAATTCTGCCTCAATATCTCGCACCAACAAATCAACTTCACGTTCGTGCTTTTCGTAAATCAAAAGGCCAGCAATTTCCTCCAGTACTGCGTCATTGCCAGCTAAAATTTGTTCAGCTGCGTACTTTGCCAACTTTCTCCTGGACACTAATCTCATCTATTCAGCCTCCTCAAGCGCTTCCGAAATCAGCTTTGTATCTTTCTTCGCGTCAATTTTCTCGCCCAAAACCTTGCCAGTCGCTTCAGCCACCAACTCTAATGTCGAATTATGCAGATCTTTCTTAGCATTTTCAATTTCTTGAGCAATCGTATTATGCGCTTCTTTAATCAAAGCTTCAGATTTGGCAGTCGCTTTTTTAGCCGCTTCTTCAACGACTTCGGTCGCTTCTTCTCGAGCAGACGCCACGATGTCGCTAGCTTGCGCTCGTGCTTTTCGCATCATTTCGGCGGTCATTTCTTCAGCTCGGTCGGCATTTTCCTTAGCAGATTTTGCCGCCGCGTCAGCCGCTTTCAAGTCTTTTTCTCGCTTGACGAGCATTTCCATCATTGGCGGATAGACAAACTTGCGAAGAACAAATAGCAAGATTAAAAATGCTACCGTCTGAAACGCCAACAGCGCCCAATCAATACCTAGCGAATCAAACAAACCAGCTTTTTCCGATGCGCCAGAATTGGCAAATTGTGTTAATATTTTCTCCACAATTTACTCCCGAAAACTACATAACTTTGCCGACGATTGCTGCGACGAAACCGATAATAGCAATAGCGTCGATGAATGAAATACCCAAGATCATCATTGTGCGTAGGTCGTTGATTTTTTCTGGGTTACGACCAGCTGCGTTCATAGCTGCTGCACCAACGATTGCGGCACCAATTGCTGCAAATGCTGCTGGGATTGCGTAGGTAAGTGTGAATGCTAATGCTTCCATGGTTAATATTCTCCTTTTAATTAATTATTACCTAATTTAATCACTCTCTGATGTTGCTAATTTATTAGTTTCAACAGAGGAGTGAACTTCATCAATTGGCTCGTGTGAATCATGGTGAGCCAGCCCCAGGGAAATAAACACAGTTGATAGCATAAAGAAAATATACGCCTGAATACCGCCGATAAATAACTCAAAGAAATAGAAGGGCTGCAGAGCCACAGGCGACAAAAACTTCGTCATGTAAGCGATAATTGCCAAGAGAATTTCGCCAGCCAAAACGTTACCAAACAGACGGAAACTCAGTCCCAGCATTCGCGAAAACTCAGCCACCAACTCCAAAATGCCGACAAATGACATAATTGGATCACGCAGCGGGTTAACGAAATATCGCCCCAAATTACCCTTAAATCCAAGATATTTAAACGCGTAAATCTGCGCCGCGACAATCGTTACAATTGCCAGGCCGAAAGTCATATTAAGATCTGCCACTCCACCGCGGAACAGCGGAGTGTGATGCTCGCCAATTGTAATTGGACCAACGATCGGCAAAAGCCCCAGCCAATACTGCGCAACGATAAAGAAAAACAACGTAATACAGAGCGGAGCGACTTTACGCGCCCATTTTTGATCTGGAATGACTTGGCAAACTGTATTATAAAGTCCGTCGAACGTCCACTGAATTAGTCTTGTGATAAAATTATGCTTCTTTTTACCTAAAACCGCCGCACGAGTACGGAACATTGCCCACACCAGTACGATCAATCCCAAGAATCCCATCAAGTGTGAATTCGTAATAGATACGCCAGCGACATTGAAAACTTCGTCAACCTTTACTGAAATATGCGGACCAGCGCTTGCCATATAATCGATCATTTCTTCAACTCCTGCTGTTTAATTTTAGCAATTTGCAAAGCTACGAGAATCACTGAGATAATCGCGCCAGAAATAATCCCAGCAAGCAACCATCTCATCTTCATTCCGCTGACATTATCCAGCCACAGTCCCAACAAAGTTAAGCTGATTGTTGGCAAAAACATTCGCCACATTGTACCAATCATCGTCCTTGCTAAAATCATCATCGCACCAGAATCGCCTGTATCATTAGCCGAAATGTCAGTTTCTTTTACCATTACTTTCCACTATATCAATCTGTTATACTATTTTGCAAGATGCCACGACGAAATTATTCAAAAAATAGTCAAAAAAGCCAAAAAACATCATTGATGTCAATTTCAGGGTTGACTAATTGCCAGAAAAAACGTCGCTTCTCAACAGAGATAAAAGCTCGCCAAGCAGCAGAAATCCAAGAATTAGCAAACCCGAATTTGTCGATTGATATATATCACTGCGAATGGTGCAAAAATTGGCATTTGACGTCGAAGAATTCTAAATAGACGTAACCGTTATGTTATAATTGGAAGTGTTATTAAATAGGGGAATATATGAGCGAAGACACAACGAACAACCATCAAGACACAAAAGTTGTCGTGTACAACACTAGCTGGTGTGCGTTTTGCCACACGGAAATGGAATGGCTGAAGAAGCTGGGAATTGATTTTGTTTCCAAAGATATCGAGGCTGATCCTGGCGCAAAAGAGGAGTTGCTAAATAAAAATGGCGGCAATTTCCAAGGCGTACCAGTAACGGATATTAACGGGGAATTAGTGCTTGGTTTTGATCGACCGAAACTACAAGATTTGCTACGAAAAAACGGCTTACTGTCCGACTAATTTTCTTAAAACGATTCAAGATTTTCCGTCAAATTCTGGCGGAAAATTTTTATTCTGCGCCAATTTGCACAACTTTGCCGCCAAGTTTTTCGCGGAAATAATTATCGTGGCTGACGTAAAGAATCGCGCCGGAATATTTGGCCAACGCTGTTTCCAACTCTTCAATACTCGGCAAATCCAAGTGATTCGTCGGCTCGTCCAAAATCAGTAGTTGCGGGTCGTTCGCCAGCATAGCAATAATCTGAAAACGCGCCTTTTGACCGCCAGATAAGCGAGCCAGCGGCGTCATTCGATCAGCGTCCGTGAACAAATAGTCAGCCAAAAGTTGTCGAATTTTCGTATCAGAAATTGATAAGTCTCGACTCATATATAACTTTTCAATTGCTTTTTCTAGCGGATCAGACAGATATCGCTCGTCAATTTCTTGCTCATAAACACCAATTCGAACCTGCGGATCAAGGAAAATATCGCCAGAATAAAGAACAGGACCGCCGTCAAAACTCTTGCCCGACGCCAAAATCATCCGAATTAACGTAGTCTTACCAGCGCCATTGCGACCTCTAATTTCAATCGCTTCACCTTCGCGCAAATCAATATTCACGTCCTCAAACAATATCCGCTCACCAATCCCAACCGCCACATTTTCCGCGCGAACCAACACGTGCTGACTACGACTGGATGCGTCTTTCATACTCAGGCGAATATTACGCGACTTGAATTTTCCGTAACGCTCAGCCGATTTATAATCCAATTGACCGACAGATTCTTTGTCAATCCAAAACGTCGGCTTTTCCATTTCCGACAATTTCTCCAGCTCCGCTCGCGCCTCATTTTCCAAGCGCTTAAATTTCTGAATCGTGCCAGGATTACGCGACTTTTCCTTAAGCCGCTGATAGTCCAAAACTTTTTGCTTCAGGTTAACAATTCGTTTCTCAATCTGCTCAAAATTATTCATTCCAGCCGTCGTCGCTTGAGCGTTCTGCTTCAAATACGCATCATAATTTCCACGATAGCTTACCGCTTGACCGTCCTTAATCTCAACTATTCGATCAACTTGCCCAAGCACATCGCGATCATGTGTAATGATTAGCATCGCTTGATGTGGCTGCGAATTCATCCAATCAATAAACTGCTGTTTCGCAACGTAATCCATGTGGTTGGTCGGCTCGTCAATCAGCGCCAAATGCGCCTCCGAGTGCATAATTTTAACAATTTCCACCAGCCTTTTTTGACCGCCAGACAGGGAAGAAATTCGCCGATTGCCATAACCGTCTAATTGAAAATTGCTCAGCTCTCGCTCAATTTTTTCTTCAACTTGATAAAATCCTTTTTGGTCAAATCGTTCCAAAGCTTGCGTATATTCCTCAATTTTTCGCATATTATCGCCCATAGTCAGCGGATATTCATCGATAATTTTCTTTAGCTTGGAATATTCTGGAAGTCCACCAAGAATATACGACATAACCGTTTGCTCACCCAAACCGTGATGCTCTTGAGCGGTAGTCGCAACCGTAATGCCGCGCCGAAAAATAACCTCGCCAGTATAATCAGTGTCTTTTCCGCTCAATATTCCAAACAGCGTCGACTTGCCAACACCGTTACGACCAACCACACCAACTTTCTCGCCGTCGTCCACGCTGAACTTGACGTCTTTCATCAACGTCTTATCGCCAAAACTTTTCTCAGTAATGTGAATGTCGGCTATCATGCTTGAGATATTGTAACATAAGTCATATTTCAGCCGCACCAAACTAGCCTAAATATACTGTCGCATTAAGTTTTGCTATAATATAATCCATGTCAAAGCCAAAAGCTAAAAAACCAGCCACACAGAATATTGTCAATCGTCGCGCACGGTTTGATTATGAACTTGGCGAAGAAATTGTAGCCGGCTTAGTTTTAACTGGAATGGAAGTACGAGCCGCCAGAGAAGGTCACGTCCAGCTTAAAGGTTCATTTGTTAGCTTAAGAAACGGCGAATTGTGGCTAAATAACGCCAGCTTTTCACTGCGATTAAACGTTCGCGGAGAAGCAAATAGCCGCTCAGTCGACACTTCGGCGCGGAAATTGCTAGTAAGTAAAAAACAATTGTCCAATTTTACAGAAGCCAAAAAACAGGGAATGACAATTGTCCCGACCAAATTGTTGACCAATGGAAAATTTATTAAAGTTGTAATCGCGCTCGGAAAAGGTAAGAAAAATTACGACAAGCGCCAAACCATCAAACGCCGCGATCAAGACCGAGAAACCAGGCGACTTATCTCCAATAGATAATCGCATTAATTACAAACTCGACTCAGAATTTATTGATTTTCGCGCGCTTTAATCAGATTTTTATAAAGCTTTTCAAGTTTCTTCACTTGACTGCGCTCCGTGAATTTATTAGCCAGCTTCTTACTTTCAGCACTAAACTCCGCTTGTTTCTTCGGACTTTTTAGAATTGTAATTACTTTTTCCGCGACACTTTCTGGATTGTTCTCCGCAAAATAGCCATTAACCCCATCCTTCACGACCTCTGAAACTTCCTTGTCAATAATAACAATCGGCTTTCCAGCGTGAGCAGCTTCGTGAAGAACCCAGCCTTGCGTATCTTTAAGCGAAGGAAAAGCAAACACATTCATCACTTTATACGCCACGCCTAAATCTTCTCGCGGCATAGCGCCAGTAAATATAATCCTATCCGCAAAATCCGTCTCGGCTGCCATTTTTTCCAAAGTCTTTCGATATTCAAAATCACCGACAAACAATAGCTTCGATTTCGGACGAGCTTCGGCAATAAACTCGCTAAACGCCTGAATCAAAATTGGCAAATTCTTTTCCTCGCCCAAACGTCCCACAAATCCAAACACTTCATCTTTTTCATCAAGATCCCATTGCTCGCGAAATTCCGCAACTCGTTTCGCGCTCGCCCGCGGAAGAGCATTCACGCCGTTTGGCATTAAAGTAACATCGTACGTGTAATCTTCAGTCTGCCAAGATTCCAATTGATCGCGGCTTTTACGCGACAGGGCAATCACCGCATCCGCCTTGCTGTATAAAATAGTGATGACACGCTCAATAATATCTTTATTCCATTTCGTTACGCCATTACGCGGACGATACAATTTGGCAACTTCCAGCAAATCCTGTCCATTCAATTTTACCGACAATGGAAAAACCACTCCCGCCAACGCCAAAACTCCCGGCAAAACCGCAGGATAATGATCGACGAACTCATATAGATCCGTACAATGCTGAATAATCAAAGGAATATTATTTTTCTTCGCCGCCTTCACACCCAATAGCCCAATTTGCGACGGTGTAAAAATATGAACGACGTCCAGATGCATATTAGCAATTTGGCGCTGCACCACAGGAGGAAAGAACACCGACGTGTCGTAATCATCAAAAAACGCGCCTGTAATTGAGCGGAAACGAATTATTCGGCTATTCTCATCTTCGTGGAGAAGTTCGGCTTGCTTGGACGGACTAATAGACTTTGCTGGGCAAAAAACATAAACCTCATGCCCCAAAGCTTCCAGCTCGCGCTTTAATGATTCAACAACGTAAACGATACCGTTAATGGACGGTCTGTAGCTGTCCGTAAAAAGTCCTATCCTCATAATAGCCCCATTATACCATTTATATCAGCGATCGATAAAATTCGACCAATCGCTCAGCGCCAGCGCTGCTATCAAAACGTTTGGCAATCTTTTCTACTAATCGGCATTGTTGGCTATAAAATTTCTTATTTCGCCTCAGTTTATCTACTTGATTCACAAAGTCACCATCAGACGAAGCCATTACCGCCCCATCTCTAAATGTCGTGTCATAATCAGAAATATCTCGCAAGACAACAGGCAATCCTGCAGCAGCAGCCTCAACAACAACCAAACCGAAGGTTTCCTGTTCGCTCGGCAATACAAACACATCTGCCGCACGGTAATAGTCAGCAACATCATCAAGCGGTATCACGCCAGTAAATTTCAAATTCTTTGGCGGATTATTCATCATTCTTTGCATAGCACCATTCTCAGCCGCAATCACTCCAAACGGCACGCCACCGACCCATACGAACTCCACATCAGGCATCTTTTCTGCCATATCAAAAAACACATCGACACGTTTACGTGGCTGCACTTGACCGCTTCCAACGACCACAAAAGCATCATTGCTAATGCCAAGCTTTTGTCTAGCAGATTTCTTCTTCGCCGGTGAATTGGCATATTTTGCCGTATCTATAGTGTTGTATAGTACAGAAATTGGCTTCTTGACACCAATTTTTTCCAGTTCATTCTTTGTATAATCAGATACCGCCAAGACCAAATCAGCTTTATTGTAAAACCATCGTAAATACGCGCGAGCAAGTGGCTCTAGCAACTTCGCACCCTTAATACTACCTATAAAAGAAGCTGGTACAACATGAGCAGACACAACCTTCTTTCCGCCAGATTGACGCATTTTTTTCATCGAATACAGTCCAGTAGTTTGCACATGGACGATATCCGCATCTAACCGAGCCTTATTCACCACAATGTCAATATCATCACGATCTTTAAGCGCATTTGTCATCTCTACAAAGGCCGTATGCACACCGTGACCCTGAACGGTGAATTCGCTCTCAGAAATCATATTAACAATTAGTTTTTTATCGTCTTTCTTACTCATACCTACAGTATAGCAAATAATTATTCCGCCAATATCAATTCGGCAACCAGCTCTGGGCTGTCCAACACCGACAAATGTCCCGTATCAATCTCCACAAATTTATCAATTTTTACGCCATCGGCGGCGTTCACAGGAAGCGAAATCTTGTCCCGTCGCCCAACTATCAATCCCGTAAATTCGCGCTCAGAAATAATAATTTTATTGCCCCGAGAAATGTCCCGCGCAATTTTCGATTGCTCCAAATATTGCCACCGCGTTACTCGCGTATTTTTCGTCAGCCACCGTATCAAATCCACGACATTTTTTCGTCTATTATTCACCAAACACAGCCCACGGAACACCGAAAAGTAATAGTTCAAATAAATATATTGATTCATCCGACGAGTGCGGTAAAAGAACGACGAGGAAATTCTCGACATAACCGAAGTTTTCATCGGAGGGCTGATGTACCAAATTTTCTGGCATTGCATTTTATTTGCCGCCAAACATCCAAGCGAATGGGCAACAACCTCGTCAATTGACACGCCTTTACCGTCAAAAGCCGACATCAAATTCATCGCCCAATTTTCAACATCGCTCATTTTCATATCTTTTATCAATTGACTTCTGCCGTGAGAAGGCAAATCAACAAACACCAAATTCGCGTCATTTTTCAGGTGATAAGCCAGCGGAATCATTCCGTGAAAATCGCCACCAATGCCGTGAATTAGCAAAATAGTTTTATTCGAGCCGCCTTGATAAAAATAGCAAGCAGTTTTCACACCTCCGACGTCCATGAAATCGCTTGATATTTCGCCCAAAAACTTATCGTACATTGGTAGCATATTCATTAAATTATATCATCACGGTATAATAAAATTATGAAGCTTTTCTCTTGGAACGTAAACGGCATTCGTGCGGTCATCAATAAAGGTGAATTCGCGAAGTTTATTAACACGTACAATCCAGACATTTTGTGTCTGCAGGAAACTAAGGCCGCCAGAGATCAAGTTGAAATTGACCTGCCAAATTATCACGAACATTTCTATTCCGCTGCCAAAAAAGGCTACTCTGGCACGGCAATTTTCTCAAAAATCCCGCCTCTAAATTGGCGTGACGGTTTTCCGCCGAACATCATTGAGCAATTTGACTTGACGGGCGACGAATACGGCAATCCAGCCGACGAAGGCCGAATTATCACCGCTGAGTTTGACGATTTCTGGGTTGTCAATTGCTATACTCCGAATTCAAAGGGTGATTTAAGCCGATTGGATTTACGATATAAAAAATGGGACAAGGCCGTGTTGGCTTATCTGGAAGAGCTGGAATTGTCAAAACCAGTCCTTTATTGTGGCGATATGAACGTGGCACATCAGGAAATTGACTTGGCAAATCCGAAACCCAACGTCGGCAAGCACGGCTTCACCGACGAAGAGCGGGAAGGTTTTCAGAACTATTTGGATGCTGGATTTACGGACACTTTCCGGGCGGTTTTCCCCGAAAAAACTGGCGCGTATACTTGGTGGACGCATTGGGCGAATGCCAGAGCACGAAATGTTGGTTGGCGGATTGACTATTGGCTGGTGTCGCGTGAAATTGCAAATCGCGTTACTAATCCGCAAATTCATCCAGAGCAGATGGGCAGCGATCATTGTCCGGTGAGCATTGAGGTAAATTTGTAATGGATATGAAATTTTGGAAGAAACAGGAGCCAGGGAAGCCACTTTTTCCAGATGTCGAATGGAATAAGCCAGAGCGACGCGATCAAGCGGGAAAATTAGGAATTATCGGCGGCAATAAATTAGGCTTTTTGGCGGTCGCAGAAAGTTATCAAGAAGCGCTTAAGACTGGCGTAGGCGAGACTCGAGTTTTACTGCCAGACGCCTTGAAAAAAAATGTTCCCGCAAATATGACCGACGTTTTATTCGCACCGACAAACCAATCAGGGAGTTTGGCAAACGAAGCGCTCACTGAAACTTTGGCACTGGAAAGATGGGCGGACGTATTGCTATTATGCGGCGACGCTGGACGAAATAGTCAAACGGCAATCGTCTACGAAGAATTGGTCAAAAAGTCAGAAATTCCTGTCGTTCTGACGCGAGATGCGATTGACCTTGTGCAAAATAGTTTTCAGGAAATTCTGGACAATCCGCACGTGGTTTTCATAGCAAGTCTGGCGCAAATCCAAAAAATCTTCCGCGCCATCTATTACCCAAAAATGATTACATTCAGCATTCAACTGTCGCAACTTGTCGAAGCGTTACACAAATTCACCATCACATATCCCGTAACAATTTGCGTTTTTCATGCTGACAATTTAATAATCGCCCACAGCGGAGAAGTCGTCACCCAAAAATGGGACGCACCAATGGCAATTTGGCGAGGAACTGTCGGCGCCCGCGCCGCAAGCTACTTGATTTGGTCGCCGAAAGCGCCACTAGCGGCAATCAGCACCGCTATCTGCAAAATGTAGCCTCGCATAAATATCTACTTGACATTACGCACAATTAGTTGTATGATACTACTAAGCTTTCACTCGGACTTGTCAAAGGGCGAAAGTAGCCCTTGGTCACGTCATCTCTCAGGAAGGAGGTGAAAAAATGCGTCGCGGAATAGGAAAGGTTATTGTTAGCATAGGAGAAGTGCTATCTCTAGTCGTTCCTGTGCTCGCCATCGGCTCAATAGGAGCCGTGTTGGGTGCAGCGATTTTAGCAATTTTGGCGGATATCGCTGGATTAACTCTGCTGACCGCGGCTAAGATTGGCTCTCTAATCGGAGCAATCTCAGCCTGCGCCATGGTAATCAACCATTGTATCCACTGTCGCCATTGTGACAGTGGTTGCCGGGCAATCTAATAAAGCCCGCAGAAAAAAGGAAACAGCTCGCCTGGAAGGCTATAAAGCCTCGGCTAGCGCCTTTCTGCGGGCTGTTTTCTTTGCATAAAAAATCGCCCAAAATGGACGATTATCACCTGAAGCTGCCTCTGGTACCGCGGGCCGGACTTGAACCGGCACGAGCTATTGCTCACCAGATTTTGAGTCTAGCGCGTCTACCAATTCCGCCACCGCGGCACAAGAGAACGCTCCAAGCTACCGTATGATTGTAACACAACTAGCAATTTCTCACAAGCACGACTTTTATTTGATATCAATTTGACGTATAATAAAAGGAGTTATGTATCCGACGGATGATCAATCAAACGGTCGAGTGGGCATGCCGGTATCAGATCAGCGCCGATCTCTCACGCCGCCAACTCGCGACTCAGCAGCCTCACGAAATGCCGCTGCTGATGTTATTCGTGGGCAACTTGACGCTATTTATTCCAGAACAGAAGAACAGAATTCTGCGCCAGAAAAAGCTCAGCCGCAACCATTTTCCGCTCAATTACAATCAAAACCCGAAGTCCGATCAGAACAGCCCAAAGCGCAAATAGCCAAACCTCAGCAAATTTCAATAACACCACAGCCAGATCTGAAAAAAGACTCTGCTAATCACGCTATGCGGACGACGCCAATTGCCCAAACCCAGATTCAGCCAAAGCCACAAATTAGCAATTCCGCTCCCGTAAACCAAATCGCTCAAACTCAAAATTCAACCGTCCACACTCAAGTTTCGGCCGACCAATGGAAGCAATACCACAGTGCTTGGCAAAAATATTATCAGATGTATTATGAGCGTTACTATGCTGGCGACATTGCGGCAAAGAATCGTGAGATTTCTCGATTGACGAAAGAAAATCAGAATATCACGCCGGTAGTCAGCGAAGACGAGCCTCTGGACCCACAAAAAGCAGCCATAAAAGAACTCCGCAGTCAAATTCAGCAAAAGGTTCGCGACTCCGCAAATAAAGTGAAAAAATCCCGACATTTTGTTCCGGCGATTGCTGGATTATCGGTGCTATTAGTCTTCATGTTTTTGCAATATAACCGTGTTATTTTCGGCGCGGTCGCAGCCTACACAACACCTGGCGCAATTAACCCACAAAACATCATCGTTGACGCCTCCACTGACGTAACTGTGGGGCCCGAACCTAGGATTATCATCCCAAAAATTAACGTTGACGCGCCAGTTATTTACGGCGCCGCTAGTGACACGAAATCGCAATCAAAAGCCATGGAGAAGGGAGTAGCTCACTTTTCAATTCCTGGCGCCAGCGCCGTGCCAGGCGAAGTCGGAAATGCCGTATTTGCCGCACACTCCAGTAACGACGCCTTTGCCGGTGGCGATTATAAATTCGTCTTCGCCCAGAATGAAAAGCTGGTCAAGGGCGATATTATTTACATGAATTACAACGGGAAACGCTACACTTATAAAGTAACATCAACAGAAGTTGTTATGCCAACTGAGGTCTCAAAAGTTCAGATTAACACAGATAAGCCAATGCTTACACTTGTAAGTTGCGTGCCTTTGGGAACCGCAGAGAAACGACTTCTTATCTTTGCGGAACAAATCAGCCCAGACCCAAGCAAAGCCACTGCGACTTCAGAATCCAGCTCAAATCAGCAGCAAAGCAACAACTCAAATATTCCAGGAAAACCCGAGCCGACTTTGCTTGAGAAATTATTCGGCGGTCGATAAATTAGCTATTTAATTAAATAGCCCGATTGAACCATTGTCCATATTCATTTTACTCAGGACAATTTTTCCAGAAGCGTTGGTCGTCAATCCGTAAACGTATCGCTGATTCGAAGACAGAACAGAATCCAAACCAGGCTTAACGCTTATCAATGTATGAGCGTTCGTGCCGTCAAATTCGCGAATCTCCATTTTTCCCGACGCAGAAACGCTACGAATATAGAAATTGTCAAGCCACTTTACTTCCTGCGCCACACCGATATTAAACGCGCTCGACAATTCTTTACGCTCCAAATCATAAGTCTGCAGTACCGCGCCGTTTTGCGCCACGACAAATCGCCCAGCATTGTCCATCGTTACGTTCGTAATCGCATTATCAGTCTTAATAATCTTCGCCGTTTTCAAGAACTCTTTTTGGCGGTCCTTAGAATCTGAAATCTCACCTCTGTAAATTGTCATATTTTTGCCATCAGTCAAAACCACGGTGTCTTTATTGAAATAGCGAGAAATTCGAATTACTGGGGTAGAACCAGTAGCAAAAGTGCCAATCACAAACGGCTCTTTCCAATCCCGTTTCCAAATTCCTGCCACTTTTTTACCGTCAATAACAGCCAGGTAAGACAAACGATCGTCGCCGTAAAGCTTGAAAGATTCGACGCCAACTAGAATTGGGCTGGAAATTGTCGAGCTATCAAGATCAACTCGCCTCAATTCGCCAGTTTCCTGCAAAGCGTAAACCGTGTGCGCGCCAGTCCCCGCAAAGCTGATTTGCTTAATTGCAAAACCAGTCATAGCCGTTACGTCGGTAATTTTCTCTGGATTTTCTCTATCAAAAACCAACCACTGCACGCCAGTAGTGTTATTTTCCGCTGGATACGAATGCTTCACTAGCGCGTAACGAGAATCGCGGTCCCACTCCGACACGGTAAACGTATGATTGTCAGAAGACAGGGAATAGCCAGCCAAAACGCTTGTGTTTAATGCATGCTCCGTGAACTTTTCCTTATCTTTGTTCGTGTCGCGAATGTCGCCAATTGTCAAAATCGGAGTTTTATCTTTAACACCAAATCCCATCAAGAAATTACCAGCTGGCGACAGAGAAACGGATTGTAATGAGTCAAACGTTTTTACTTCGGTAGTTTCGCGTTTTGTCGGAATCAATCTGGCGTAATTCAAATTTGTAACGGTATCAGATTTGATATTCAACGTCTTTTGCCACGGTTCGTATTTATCCAATTTCATCGAAAAAGTGTGTTTACCAGGAAGAACGGTGCTTTTCGTCGGAGTGCGGCGCAGCTCCATATCGTCAACATAAACCAGCGCCCCGCCAGGATGTGATTCATATTGGACAAGTCCAGTCTGTTGCAATTCTTTCGTATTTGGATCAAACGTATAGCCGAGCATTCTAAACGTCAAAAACGTAAGAAGAATTATAAGTGATAATGTCATCAGCGTGTACACAAAGGTCCGCCGCGCGAGCTCTTTAGTGCGATTCTTTTTCTGGTACATAATTACGGAAATTATAACATATTTTTACACTTGAAAAAACCTTAGGCGATTTGTACTATAATATATAGGAATAAACATTAGGGGGATTAATGGCAAGTAAAAACTACGTGGTTATCAATGGACGAGCTTACAATACTGTCACTGGAATGGTGATGGATGATATTAAGATTGAAAAATCTGAAATAGAAAAAGAACAATCAATCAGTAAGCGTGGTACATCTGTATCAAATATTCACGCCGCACACGTTCAGAAATCCAGCACATTGAATCGTCGGCACGTTAAAATGCCGCAACGTACGCCATTGGCCGCCAAACCTCAGAAAGCTCGCGTTGACGTGAAGCAACATGTCGCCGTGAAGAAGTTTTCTACACCAATTGTCAGTAAGCCAGCTCCTCAGAAAATTGCTATTAACCGCCCAGCCGAAGCTCACCCCGTTACTTGTCGCGCCCAGCAAAGACCTCTTAGTGTCAACAGTCAGTTGCGAAAAGACCGCCGACCAATAACTTCAAATAGTCAGCCACTTGTCGCTCCACAAAAAATAGAAAAGCCAGTCGCAAAAACCGCTCATCAATTGAAAAATGAAGCGATCGAAAAAGCTCTGTCTAATGAAATTATCAGTAATAAAAAATCTCGCCGACGCCAGAAAAAAGGCGGCGCCTTGCGTTGGTTGAATACGTTTTCTGTTGGCTTTGCAGTAATGCTACTTGGTGGCTATTTGACCTACTTAAGCATGCCAAATATCTCCATAAAAATGGCAGCCGTTCAGTCGGGAATTGATGCCAAATATCCAGGCTACAAACCAGACGGCTACGCCCTAAACGGGCCTATCAAATTCAAATCGGGCGAGGTCTCTATGAAATATGCCTACGCCGACGGAAGTTCAGGGTACACCATAACCCAACAAAAAAGCGGTTGGAATTCATCAGCAGTGAAAGAATTTTTCTCTGAGAAGCACAAGAATCCAAACACCACGATGATCGACGGATTGACAATTTACAGCGGCGGAAAAGAAGCGGCTTGGGTGAACGGCGGAATCCTATATCAAATCAGCGGCGACGCAAACCTCTCAAGCAGCCAAATTGAAAAAATTGCCACTAGTCTGTAACTCATCAGATAACGTGCTATAATTTACTCATGACTATTAGAACTCGTTTTGCGCCAAGTCCGACTGGCTATATTCACTTAGGCAACGTTCGCACCGCGCTATACACATACCTTGTCGCCAGGGCGCATCAGGGAGATTTTATCTTACGCATTGAAGACACGGACCAAGCTCGGTTCGTCGAAGGCGCGGAAGAAATGATCCTGGAAACTCTAAATTGGCTAGGGCTAAATTGGGATGAAGGACCAAATCTCAACGATCCAAAAGAAGAGTCTGGCAATTTTGGTCCATATCATCAAACCGACCGCCGCGACATTTACATAAAGTGGGCAAAGAAAATGATTAGCGAGGAACTAGCTTACGCAGACCCATACACACCCGAAGAGGTGCAAGTTTTCCGCGACAAAGCTAAGGCTGAAAAGCGCGCATTTTTATACCGCGACCATCGTCCAGAAAATCCGCCAGAGTGGCAACTTGGAATGCCGCTGCGTTTCAAAGTTCCGGAAATTAAGCGATATTCTTGGACGGACGCCGTTATGGGCGAATTGTCAGCTGGCCCAGAAGCTTTGGATGATTTCATTCTGATCAAAGCGGACGGACTACCAACTTACAATTTCGCGCACATAATTGATGATTTCGAAATGCAAGTCACACACGTGATTCGCGGCTCGGAATATATTGCCAGTACGCCTAAATATCTGTCGCTTTACGAAGCGCTTAAAATTACACCGCCGATTCTGGCTCACGTGCCACATATTATGGCGCCATCGGGAAATAAAAAACTTGGCAAGCGGGACGGTGCTAAAAGCGTAACCGAGTATCGATCAGAGGGAATTCTGCCAGAAGCGATGCTTAATTTCTTAGCGCAACTTGGGTGGAATGACGGCACGGAGCAAGAAATTTTCAGTAAAGCTGAGTTAATTGAAAAGTTCTCACTCGACCGCGTTCAAAAATCTGGCGCGCGATTTGACGAACAGCGACTTATTTGGCTAAACGGTCAATGGATTCGCTCGCTCAGCCTGGACGATCTTTATTCTCGATGTCAATCATTCTGGGGTGAAGAAGCCAAAGACGCCGACGAATCTTATAAAAAGCGCGTTCTGGAATTGGCGCAAGATCGCTTGAAGACATTGCAAGATTTGCCAAAATTAACGAGCTATTTCTTCATCGAGCCTGAAATTGACACGGAATTAATTGACGGAAATAAGCAACTTCGCAAATTGACCGACGACGAACGACGAGATTTATTGTCAATTGCTCGCCAAGAATTCGAGAAAATTACAGATTGGACGCCAGAAACAATTCAGAATTGCCTTAATGAATTACTGGAAATGACAGGACAGAAGCCGGGAATTTTGTTTAGCTTGGTGAGAATTGTGACGACGTGGGCGCCGTTTAGTCCGCAACTTAACGATACGTTGGCGTTAATTGGCAAGGAAAAAACTCTGCAAAGAATCGATAATTATCTACAAAAATAGTTTATTCGTGCGCCGAAAATGCTATACTAAGCATAAGCATGAATGTTGAAAAAATAGATAAATCAGGACAAAAAAAGAACGCTCGCTGGGAGTCGTTCAAAGAATGGGTAAAAAAGCATATTCTGGCAATCGTACTCGTGGTGAGTGCGATGGTTATTGCTGGAGTTTTCATAATTGCAATTCATTCCATAAAATACGAGCAGACCGCTAGCGTGGAACTGAAATTGCCGACTAAAAAACCCGCTCCGAAGAAGTTTTATTCGCCGCTAACTGGCGTGGAAATCGCGAATGAAGCTGCCGCGAAGTTGCCCGTAACTGGCGTGATGATTGAGAATAGTCCAGCCGCCAGACCGCAGTCAGGACTGAAAAAAGCCGGCGTAGTTTATGAAGCTGTAGCGGAAGGCGGAATCACTAGGTTTTTGGCTCTGTATCAGGGAGAGAAACCTGCGCTAATCGGTCCAGTGCGAAGCTTAAGATTATACTATTTGAGCTGGGCGGCGCCATATCAAGCGTCAATCGCGCACGTTGGCGGAAGTCCCAACGCTTTATCTCAAGTCAGAAACGGCAACTATCGCGACATCGACCAGTTCTTTAACGACGGATCATATTGGCGATCTCGCGACCGCTACGCGCCGCACAACGTCTATACTTCAGGAGAAAAACTTGACCAATTGAATAGCGCAAAAGGCTATAATAATTCCGAATTTACCAGCTTCGCGCGAGCAGACGGCAAACCCGTCGAATCGCCAAACGCCACATCCATAAACATAAACCTCAGCGGCCCACTTTATAACACTTCATACACTTACGACAAGGCGTCAAATTCTTATCTAAGAAACATGGCTGGCACGCCACATACTGATAGAGAGGACGGGCAAATTGCTCCAAAAATTGTCGTAGCTATGGAAGTGGGCGTTGAAGCTCGGGCTCAAAATTACGATGGCTACGAAGACATCAAAACGACAG
>CAUTWR010000004.1:0-20505 GCA_963542105.1 uncultured Candidatus Saccharibacteria bacterium
GCCCACTCGCCTTCCAGACTTTCGGATTCATCAAAATCGCCGCATCGACGCCATAGATATCATCACGCTCATCAACAAACATTCGCCACCATAAATTCATGATGTTTCGCTTCAATTGAACGCCCAGCGGACCGTAATCCCACGTTCCAGACAAACCGCCATAAACATCCGAACCCTGATAAATAAAACCACGGCGCTTACACAGGCTAATAATATCTTCCATTTTTGCTTGACTCATCAAAAAACCTTTCTCCATGTTGGCAACATGGCGATTCACATTATTACCCAAATTATAACATTTTACTGACAATTTTACACTGCCGCGTGCTGTCTGGCGGTCAACCAACAATCGTTTATAACCTCAGTTATTCCGCCAATTTGCGCCACATTCACGAGCGGTTTTGCCTGAATCAGCCTAAGTAGCTTGATGGCGTCCGCGCCCAAATCGCCCTGCTCCGCCAATCTCAAACCTTTCTCCGCATTGTCATACATATATTTTTTATCAGGAAGCAGCGCCGCAGTCGTTACGTCCGTTCGAAGATTCAGCTCATCTCCCAGCAAACTCGCGTATTGCAGATAAAACCACGTTTCAATCAATTTTTGGTTTATTGCAGGATTATTCAATTGCTCTAAAACTTGACTCAGCACATAATACCACTCTGGTTCGTCAATATTTTCACTCGCCGCAGAAACCAGTTTCATCACCGAATATGCAAATTGCATTCGATCATAATCTTCCAAAATATGACGATAAAAAGCCGACAATCGAGCGGAAGTTAATAGCCCCAAATCGCCCCGACCAGAACGAATAACCACGTCGCAAATCGCGAATAATTCAATTCCGCCCGCCAATTTACTGCGCTCGCGTCGCACGCCTTTTGCGATTACGCTGCGTCGACCTTTTGGCGTTAATAATTGCAAAACTCGGTCAGCTTCGGCGTAATTCGTTCGCCTCAAAACGATCGCTTTTACTCGTTCACTCTGCCCCGTCATTTAGAACCTCGCGAAAAATCGCCCGCGCCTCATTCGGACGCATCGATGTTTTATTCAAAATCGCCTTCACGCCAAGCGGACGCAAATCGTCCATTTTAACGTCAATATTCGTACAAACCACAATCGGCAAACTCGCCAAATCTGCGTGCGACCTCAGTTCGTTAAGTAATGCAATCGCCGTTTCTCCCGCCAGCAACATATCTAAAATCATAGCATCAGGCCTCCAATCATCAATAATTTCAATCGCCTGACCACCAGAAACCGCCACTTGATGTTCCGCCCCAACATCCGCGGCAAACTTGCCCAGGATATCCGCCCAATTCTTATCATCCTCAACGATTAACAGTTTTTTCATATTAAGCTCAACTGCCTGCTAATTGGCATTTCTACGTAAAAAGTCAATCCATCACGGTGACGAATCAGACCAATCCGCCCGTTCATCGCCCGCGCAAATTGATTCGCCACGTAAATCCCCAGCCCGCTACTTTCTGGCCTTGTTCGCACGGTTTTTCGCGTTTCCATTTCATCAAGCAAAAGCCGATATTCCTTCAAACTCATCATCGGCCCAAAATCCCGCACGCTCATTCTCACGGCATCTTTTGTCGCCTTAACCGAAACCTTAATCTCCGATCCGTCCTCCGTATACGCCAACGCGTTATTCAAAAAGTTCGCTAAAATTCGCCCCAAAAGTGTTCGGTTCGCTAATATCAATTGACTATTTCGACTGCTCTTAGGCCAGCTAACTTTTCGTCCATAAAGCATTGCGTTGAACTTCGTTTCCATCGCTACTTGCTGACATAAAGCCAACGGATTGACCGGTTCAAGCGGAAATAACGACGGCGTTAAATTAGCTGAATTTGCCAAATCGATCGTAAGTTGCAACGCCTGCTCAGAAGTCCGAATAATTCGTTGCTGGATCTGAGTTTTATCGGCAGAACTGGTTAAATCGTCGTCCAACAGTAGCGCCAATTGCCTAATCAAAGCCAACGGCGTTTTCAGCTCGTGTGCCGCCACCAAAACGCTCGGCAATCCCCCAAAATCAGCATCACTCCACTCTTTACCTGCCATACAATTCTAGTATAGCAAATATATACCGGGTTTTTCTATTCAGAGATTTTTACAGTGCTCAATATAGTCTGGAAATCTGGCTTAAACGTATCCGCGTCGGTTGAAAAACGAATAGTTTTATCGCGAACTTTCATCAAAACCACAGAGCCACGCAATTCTTTCTCAAACGTACCGTCAATCCGAGTTGCTGAAATTCCATTAAACTCGGTACTACTTGAGGTCAATTCACCCTTCTTTAGTCGTGATTGATAATCATTCAGTACCGTATCCATATTCTTATTGATGATCTCCAGCCTTAATGCAAATCGACTATTTTTATTAGTTGTCGAAGGAACTGAAACAGGATGAAGATAAGCTTTATAATCACCCCTGTCGCTGCCGTCATTTGCTATATATACACTCCAAGTTTTTGGATACATGAACGATACTCGACCGTATTCAGCAGGACCGACAAATTCAATGCGCGGATTTTTTGCTTCTTCAGAAAATTTCTTCTGATCTGATTCGGCTTGTTCACTCTTCCCCTTAGCGACTTCAATCGCAACTTTACTATCAACGCTGCTTTTTTCTCGGGAATATTGCATGTACGCCCAAATTGCCAAAGATCCAGCAATCAAAAACAATATCAGACAGCCGATTGTGCCGACCATCCAGCCATTAACTGAGCCACGCTCACTCTTATCTCTCGTCATCATATTGTAAAGTATAGCTTATGCTTTAATTGATGTAAAGATCCTACTCAGCGTTAAAATCCTTGCTAAGAACCTCGATATCATGTCGCATATCTTCCAGCGTGGCAGTAATTTTTTTTGATAATTCTCTCGCCTCAATAAATCTCTGTTTCGCCTCGTCCAGATTAAAATCATCGCCTTGAAACCACGCGATTCGCTCGTTCAATTCAGTCATCATTTGCTCAATTGTCATATCGTTGTTCACTATTCTCAATCCTCGCTTTCATAATTATATCTTTTGTTGTAATCTCTACAATATTACCAATCTGTAAATCACCCTTGATCATTGCATAGCCACGACGCAGCGCCATTTCCGGATCATACTCAGCGATGACTTTTTGTTGCGACAATGTTGCATTTACAGCCACATCCACACGGCTTGACCACTGTTTTAGCGCTTCTTTTTGCAACATTGTTGCATTAAGCGATTGTTCTTCGATAGCTCTACAAATTGAGTCTTTCGCATCAATTAGCCTGTAATGCAAATGACGAACCACTTCTCGCTTATCAGGAAACAGCAATTGCGCAGCATTACTCGGCGTAGCTGCACGAACGTCCGCCGCCAGATCACATAAACTTTCATCGATCTCATGACCAATTCCAGTCATTGTTGGAATGCGACTGCTCGCCACCGCGCGCACCAGTTTTTCATCGTTAAAACTCGCCAAATCTTCCGCACTACCACCACCACGAATCAGAACAATCACATCTGGAGATTCTGACATTTGATTAAAATATGAAATCGCTCGCACAGCTTGATCTGCAGCATTCATGCCCTGTACATTGACGTTGGCGACTACGAATTTTACACCACCCCAACGTTCGTTAGAAATCTTCATAAAGTCAGCATATCCCGCTGCTTTCGTACTGGAAATAACAGCCACCTTCTGGGGATATTGCGGCAATGGACGCTTTCTTTCAGAATTAAACAAACCCTCAACTGTCAATTTCTGCTTCAAAAGCTCAAAACTTCGTTTTAAATTGCCCTTACCTATAGGACGGATGTCTTGAACACTCAAACTAAATCCACCGTTATCTCTAAGATTAGGCATTGCGCGAACAACGACTTTCATACCGTCTTCAATTGGCATTCGCAAATTGCTAAAACCAACAAAACACCGAACCAACCCGTCGTCATCTTTCAGATCAAAAAAAGCGTATTTCGGAGGATAAGACTTAAAACTAGAAACCTCGCCCTCAACTTCAACCATTCCAGCAAAAGCCACGTCAAAGGTTTGATTGACAATTGCTATGAAATTGCTAACACTAAACCTGGGAATCATCTGGCTTGCCGTATTTAATCAGTGCATGTTGATAGAAAATATAGCCAAAGATAATCGTGCCAGTAAGTAAAATTGCTCGCGTCAAAATTATTCCAGCAATCGCCAAATCCGGCGGAGTGCCTGCCATACTTAAGAAAATAATCATAATAGTTTCATAAACGCCGGTTCCTCCGGGCGTAAACACGACAATCGCTGCCAATCCCGCCACGCCGTATCCAACCATCAGAATCGCCGGATTAACAAAAACACCCAGCGACAGAAACGCCACAGCAAACATCGCTACATCAAAAACAGTATAAACAGTTCCCCAAATCATCGGTTTTATTAGAAGCTTCGGATGATTGGACAAATCTTGAAAATCGTCCTGCATATCAACAAAAAACTCTTCGACTTTCTTCGACTTCATCACTCGTCGCTTCTTACCTAAGGTTGCAATTTTTACCAATGTATTGATGAATTTAGACAATTTAGCGGCAGTCATCTGCATACGACGCTTTGACGAAAACACGAAAATCAGACCAAACGTCAGCGCCAAAACCACGATAATCAGCAAGAAACTCGCCGCAACGATATAACGATTAACCTTACCGTCAATAGCCAGCGCCAACACGGCAATCACCAACAAAACCAAAAGCGACAAAAATCCCGTAACGTAACGAATCACCTGCGCAAATGTCGAACGCGCCGAACTCACGCCAAGCTTATGCATTCGCCACGTCGTATACGAAATACCACTAACTCCGCCCGACGGAAAAATGTGATTGACCAAATTAAGCTCCAGCGCAATCCTCGTCTGCTCCAGCCTGGAAATATGATGAATCAGATTCTTCTCTCTTAAATACGAAAAAATCATCTCGCCGCCAGCAAAGTACACGATAATCTGAAACGGCAAGAGTAAGAATAGTAGCCATAAATCAGCGTGTAAAAACAAGTTCCACGCCTTCACGAGCTCATGCCGAGATAGAAAAATTATTATTGCCAAAACCGCCAACGTCAAAACGCTCATAACAGCTCGTGGCGATTTCAACAGTTGCAACACCTTCGGTAACATAACCTTCATTATACCACGATAAATGTTATAATTACGACATGTTTATAGCTATTCTTGGACGTCAACCAGAAATCTCTATCGCTGAATTAGAGGCGGTTTACGGTGCTAAAAATGTCCAAAAAATCTCCAACCAAGCCGCCACGGTTAATTGCGACAATTTTTCAATTGACAATCTCGGCGGAACGATTAAATGCGGACAAGTCATCACGAAGATAAAATCGCAAAAATCAGACCGCAATACCCTGCTCCAAGCCTCAAAAATTATTGTTGAAAAATACACGAAAAAACTTTCACATAGCCAGAAAAAAATAACGCTTGGAATAAGTTTTTATGGCAATAAAACAGATCCGAGGAACGTCCAAAAAATCGGAATCATCTTAAAAAACAACCTGAAAAAATCTGGCGTCAGTTTGCGCCTAATTCCTAATAAAACCGCGGCGCTGTCCACTGCGACCTCTCACAATAATAAGCTCGGCAAGTCTGAGGCAAAAAATGAAATTATTATAGCCAGGAACGTGTACGGAGATTTGATAATCGCTGAAAGTCGTGGCGCGCAAAATATCAATTCATACACTCAGCGCGACCGTGGACGACCAAAGCGCGACGCCTTCGTGGGAATGCTTCCTCCTAAACTTGCACAAATTATGATTAACCTATCTGGCGCAAAACCTGACGATTACCTCTGGGACCCGTTTTGTGGTACAGGAACAATATTGCAAGAGGCTGCGCTTATCGGCGTAAACGCTTATGGCAGCGATTTGAGTGATAAGATGATATCTTACACGACCGAAAATATGAGCTGGGTGGAAAAAACTTTTTCGACAAACACTTTCTGGCAAGCACATCAGGCCGACGCTACCTCTGTAAAATTAACAAATGAACAGAAGGAGCGGATTTCTCGCGTTGTTTGCGAAACATATTTAGGTCAGCCGTTTTCCGCGCCGCCTAGCCCAGAAAAACTTCACGAAGTAGTCGGAAATTGTAATCACATAATTAGCGATTTTCTACAAAATATCCATTCGCAAATCCGCCCAAACACGACGCTTTGCATAGCCGTTCCAGCGTGGCAAAATCACGAAAGTAAATTTACTCACTTGCCTCTGATAAAAAATCTTAAAAAACTTGGATATCAGCAAATTATCAATAAAAACCTCTTATATTACCGTGAAGATCAAGTTGTTGCCAGAGAAATATTGGTATTAAAACCGGCAGATATAGCCAAAACCGCTTGACAACTGACTTTATTTTCGATAAACTAGAACAGATTGTTTTATAGAAACTATAAGGAGTAAAGAATGTCAAAGGTTAAAGCTGGTGGTTCTAGTAAGAATATCCACAACAATGCTGGTCAACGTCTTGGCGTTAAGCGATTTGGCGGTCAAAAAGTTTCCGCTGGAGAAGTTCTAGTTCGCCAAACTGGTGCCACAAAGATCGCTGGTGACGGTACATACGTTAGCCGCAATTTCACCATTCATGCTGCAAAAGACGGTGTGGTTGGCTTTAAGTCAGTTAAGAAAACCAAGTTTACCGGCAAATCAGAACGCCGAACGCAAGTTGTTGTTCTTTAGTTAGTAAACTTCTTATTTAAAATAACTCCGTTTGTGCGGAGTTATTTTTAATATTAATAATTATTTCTTACATATTCAAGAAGTGCTCTTGCAGAATCCCTATGCATACCACTTCTCTCCTTGCCACCCCTGTAATGAGTAACCGTTTTGTCTTGTCTGTCTACATTAAATGAGCCGTCCATCATAGCAATTGCCAGCACTACAGTATATTCACGACTACGCATTTTACCTGCATAATAATCACCTCCGAGATAATTAGGAGCTTTTAGATTATCCTCTGAGTTACGAAGAACTCTGTCTGCCAAAGCGCCTGGATTAACGGCTGCCAGCCTGTCAAGACTGGAGGTTAAATATTCAAACAAGCGGCAACGCGTAAGGTGACTAGCTCTAATGTTATTTATGATCGCTTTAGAGTCAAGCGCTCTCTCGGGATTAATTATTTGCATTAACGATGGATTCATAGCTAGATTATCAATAGCCTCTTTCGCAGCATTAAAGCTATTCTCAGATACAGGAACTCCTTTTGGGTTTCTAACGGCAGCGTCCTCTACATTATTTGACGGCACATAATTCGGGTCAAACAGGTGCTCAAATTTCAACTTCACAGATGTGTAATCGTCCCTAAAAGACATTCCGTCCACGTCAGTCTCTAGAGGCTTCATCAGTTCTAGTACTCTCTTATCAAAACGATTTAGCTCTGGGCTATCACTTTCGTCTAGCCCCGTTTCCGCAGTCGACAGACTATTCCAATCACTAGCCGTATGTTTCTGCCACCAAATTTGCTCAGCAGTCTCCGCTCCTTCCGTAACCATCTCCTCAGGAGTTTTTCTATACAGTCGCTCAACATTAAAGTTACCATTTAATCTCTGTACTTCACTCAAGAGTATGTTCTTAGTGGCAGTAGTATATTCTCCGTTCGTCTTTCTAAAAAGTTTGTGCGTCTGCACTAGTAAAACGTTATCGCCAATACCTTCTTCAGAATTGACATCGCATACATACAAAATATTTCCAGGAAACCAACCGTCATCCAGCCACCTAGCACCATTTTCTCCTCTAGGACTACGCATAACCTTTAATCTCGGCAGCGTGGCGTCTTTATCTATAGAATAAACTTCAACTATACGACTTTCCGATACTTCTGCCTTTTTTTCTGGATTTTGTGTTGGTTTTGGGTTTTCCATATATAGCTACTTTATACCAAAAAACAAACAAAAAGTCAACCCCCCGTAGAGGATGACTTCTTTTACTCAGCTTAGCTTTTATTGAATACCCAAATGATGCTTTACGCGAGCCACAACGTCACCAATTACAACCTGAGATTTCACCAAATAGTCATCAACACCCAAGCTCTCAGCACGCTCCTTGTCCTTTGGTTGGCTAAGTGCTGTTAGCATAATAATCCTCACGTTAGCAGTTTCTGGCGTATTGCGAAGAATATCCAGGACATCAAAACCGCTAATTTTTGGCATCATCACATCCAAAAGAATCAAATCTGGACGATACTCAACGGTAGCAGACAAAGCATCTTCACCATTATTTGCCTCTCTGACGTCAAATCCTTCAATCTCCAGTCGCGACCTATAAACCGCAGACAGAGCCATATCATCCTCAACTAGTAAAATCTTCTTTTTTTGTCCGTTCATACTATCTCCATTTTATGTTGTCCAGCCCAAAAACACAAGCTTTATAACGACTTCGCCTTATCCATCTGCGGATCTACATTATTATTGACATCGTCCGACGAAAGATCAACTTTTACATCAGGTTCTATACCAGTTTTATCTATATTTTTGCCCTTTGGTGTATACCATCTGGCTTCCGTAACCTTCATTTGCGACCCGCCAGGTAGTCCAAGCACGATCTGCACGCTTCCCTTACCGTAACTCTTCTGCCCAACCAGCGTGGCTTTTCCGTATTCACGAAGCGCCCCAGCTGTAATTTCGCTAGCACTGGCGCTATTGCCGTTAATAAGTACCACCGTCTTCATATTGCCCAGAATTGGCGTTCCAGTCGTACGCAGCGTTTTAACAATTTCAGAACCTCGACGCTCGGTCATAGCTATTTGATTATCCAGCCAAATACCCAATAGCCCTTGAGCAGCTCCAACCGTTCCACCCGGGTTGTTTCGCAGATCCAAAATCACCTTTTTAACGCCTTTTTCAACAAATTCCGAAGCGTATTTCCTGGCCAAGCTCACTGTATCATCGCCGAATCGGTTAACTTTCAAAATACCAATTTCTCCATCAATTTCCGACTCTACTGCCGGAGAAACTATATTCTGACGCACAACCGACACCTCACGCTCTTGACCACCGCTTAATAACGTCAATTTAACGGACGTACCAACTTCTCCGCGAATTTTACTCACAACTTTTTCCACCGACCAGTCAGAGGAAAGCTCATCATTCACCTTAACAATTGTCTCACCAGCTTTAATTCCTGCCTTCTGAGCTGGACTGTTTTCCAGGGGTTTTATAATAGTCGGCTTGCCGTTTCTAAGACCAATCTCTGCACCAATTCCGCCACCAATTTGACCGCTTAGCGATTTATCAAACTCCTTCGCCTCATCAGGATCCATATATACTGTGTGTGGATCGCCAGCCGCTTCGACTAATCCACGATTGGCACCATAAATTAGCTTTTGAGTATCCAATTTTCCGTCATAATTAGCAATCAGTTCTTGATATGTTTTTTGAACGCTAGATAAGTCGATTGTCTTATTTGAAGTTCTAACGCCAAATACCGACGCCACGTTAGCAAACAGCGCATCGGAGCGAGCTCCCGCCACAAAGCTAACAATAGCCACAATAACAAGCGTCAAAAACCAACTTAATTGCTGTCTTTTTTCTCCCGTAACCATATGCTTATTATACTACAAAACGCCCGTTTAACACGAGCGTTTTTGTGTATCACTTTATGCTGATTAGAAGTAAACGTAGGTCAATCCTGAAGCTGAGCGTGTGTAATACCTATATAAGCCATCCCAGGCAAAGTTGTAATCGCTAACGGTAATAGTTCCATCGCCATTGACAGACTCAACATACATAACGTGTCCATAATATCCAATATTCATCACGGCTGCTGCGCCAGCTTTTGGTGTTGATCCGCTAGAAATACCATAACGCGCTGCAGTTGACGGCCATTGATTTGCGTTACCTGCGCCACCAAAATGCGGAACATATCGTCCAGTACTGTGAATTTTCCAAGCCACATAGCTCACGCATTCACGCGTGTATAGTCCCCATGGATCGATATAAGCGTCAAGAGGTGCACTTGCCCAAGCACCAGGATAGCCACCGCCACCAGGTACGCCGCCCGGAATTGAAACATTGCTACCACCAAGAGCTCGTCGGTTAGCTGCAGCCTGTTCTTCTCGCAACTTAGCTACTTCAGAATTGCGCTTCTGAGCCAGAGCTGCGTAGTTATTTTGGTCATTCTTCGTGTCAGTAATCAGCTTTGCTTTCTCAGATTGCTTAGCTGCCATCGCATTACGCTGCAATTCTTGATCACGAAGCGTATTCTCGACAGATTTCTTATTTTCTTCCAGCTTTTTTTGCAAAGATTTAATTTCTTTGATCTTATCATTCAATGAAGTTTTCAAAGAATTACGCTGTTCTTGCTTGTCAATGTAATCGCTAATATTTTTTGAGCTAGCAAGCATCTCCAGCGGCGAAATCTGATCATCAACATACAAATCCGCCAAAATTCGCCCCATCGCTTTACGATTGTGCTTAATTAGCTCTTCGTTCTTTTTTATCTGATCATTAAGGCTATTAATCTTCTTCTGGCTATCAGAAATCTGTGTCTGAATGGCCGATATTTGTCCGTTTATCTTATCGAGTTCTGCTTGCAAACTATCAGCCATCTCACCCAAGCGTGAAGCCTCAGAATTATAATTGTCTGCTTCTTGTTGTTTTGCCTGAATTTCGGCGTTATAGTCGCGAGCTAATACGTGTGATGCCAAGCCAAAAATGCCCGATCCAGCGAGCAATGCAGACATCGCCACCAGAGACGCTCTGCTGACTAATGATGCCGAAACTGGTGTGGTGGACCGTAGTTTCATGCATCTATGTTAGCATAAGCAGAATTGATATGTCAAGGATTTTTACAACTTAAGATATTTACGAGTTGCCACCCAAGATGACGCTACGCCAATTGCCGCGCCGACCAGAATCATACTTAAGAAAACCAGCACGCCGTACATTTTTAGATGATTCAAAAGATTATCGATAGGAATTCCGTATTTTACCATTGGATCATGTGCAAGAATTAGCAACCCATACCCAACCACCGTCGCGATAATTGCCGCGATAAATCCGTACATTATAGCCTCAACGATAAACGGACCTCTGATGAAACTGCGTTCTGCGCCGATCAACTTCATCATCTCAATCTCGTCCTTACGGTTGAAAATTGCCATACGAATAGTGTTAAAGACCACAAGCGATGAAATCACCACGAAAACAACTGTAGCGATTGAACCGCCGATACTCGCCAATCTCACCCAACTACCAACTGTTTTAATAGCCTGCTGGCGCTCACCTGAGAATGATGGTTCCCTGTTAGGATCTTTGTACTTTTTATACAGATCATCTGTTTTAACAAAATTATTTAATGATTGCTGGTTGTTCAATTCCTTTACGGAAACACGAAGCGTTGCCGACATCTCATTACTAGATTCGCGAATTGCCTCAAGCGTGTCTGGATTGTCCTTATATTGCTCGGCTTGCTTTTCACGCGCTTCTTCTGCGGAAATATACTTAACACTATCGACATTATCTAATTTTTCAATTCGAGATTTAATCGTTTTAATCGTTTTTTCTGGCGTATCACCCTTTAAGTAAATTGACATATCGGCACGCTTGGAGACATTTGAAACGGTATCAACCAAAACCTGACGCGCTGACAATGTTATAAACACGATAATCAACGTGACGCTCATTACCGCAGTTGCAGCAATTGTCAGCCAGGCATTACGGCTAAAGTTATTGATACCATATCGGCACATTCTGACAAATGTCAACCAACCTCGTCGACGCTGACGTATACGAATAGCTTCTTTGTTCTTGTTGGATTTATTAGCTGATTTCATTACTGTTTATAACTCCCTCTCGCCTGATCAGAGGTGATTTTACCATGATCAATTGTAATAACGCGCCGCTTCAATTTGTTAACAATCTCCACGTTGTGAGTCGTCAAAATAACCGTCGTGCCATACTTGTTAATCTTTTCTAGCAAGCGAACAATGTCCCAGCTATGCTTCGGGTCCAAGTTTCCAGTCGGCTCATCTGCAATCAGAATCTTCGGCTGACGCACCACCGCACGCGCAATTGCTACACGCTGACGCTCACCACCAGAAAGCTGATGAGGAAAATGTTTTTCCTTCCCCTTAAGACCAACCAGCTCGATCACCTTCGGCACAGTCGCCTTAATTTCCCGATTTGTCATTCCAGCAATTTCAAGTGCAAACGCCACATTTTCAAACACCGTTCGATTCGGAAGCAACTTAAAATCCTGAAAAACCACGCCAATTTTCCGACGCAACAGCGGAATATGCTTGTCCTTCAAATTGTCATAGTCAATTCCACCAACTACAATTTTTCCAGAGCTCGGCTTTTCTTCGCTAGTCAAAAGCTTCAAAAGTGTCGATTTGCCAGCACCCGACGTACCAACAATAATCACAAATTCACCAGCGCCAACATGAATACTTGCTCGATTCAACGCCGGCTTGTTACTTTTTCCGTAGTTCTTCGTTACCCTATCTAACAGAATCATTACTAGTATTATACCATAAGCTAAATATTTTTAGAATTAGCATTTTGTTCTAAATACGCCGTGATAAATTCGTCAATATCTCCATCCAAAACACCTTGAGCGTTGCGATTTTCGTGCTTTGTGCGCGTATCTTTAACTAGCGTGTATGGATGCAAAACGTAATTTCTAATTTGACTACCCCAGTTTGCCGATTCGCCAGCCCTAAGATCAGACAAAGTTTCGGCGTGTTGCTCTAATTTCATCGCTAGCAATTTTGACCGCAGAATCTTCAACGCCGTTTCTTTATTCTGAATCTGCGAGCGCTCATTCTGAATAGCCACCGTAATTCCCGTCGGCTCATGCGTCACCCGAACCGCCGAATCCGTCGTGTTTACGCCTTGACCACCCTTACCACCTGAACGATAGACATCAATTCTTAAATCATTCGGGTCAATTGATATTTCATCAGGCGCGTCAATTTTTGGCAAAACCTCAACGAGCGCAAAACTAGTCTGGCGCAAATTGTCGGCGTTAAACGGACTTAATCGCACCAAACGATGCACGCCATTTTCCGACCGCAGTTTTCCATAAGCAAAAGATCCAGAAATCTCCAAAACGACCGTTTTAATTCCAGCGTCGTCATTTGTTGAGCGTTCCAGCGTATCAACTTTCATTCCAGACTTTTCCGCCCAGCGCAAATACATTCGCTCCAACATCGCCGCAAAATCCTGCGCATCCAGCCCGCCCACGCCAGCGGAAATACGCACAATTGCCGAGCGATTGTCATATTTTCCAGAAAACAACAAATCGGTTTTATGGCTCTCAAAACTCTTTTCAATTGCCGCAACTTGCGCCTGAAATTCCGGCAATAAATCATCATCACCAAGCTCCATCAGTTCAACCATATCGCCAACTTGCACCGTCAAAGTCTGCCAAGGCTCAACTGTCTGACGAAGACTGGCGGCTTGTTTCGTTAATTCTTGGGCGTAATCAGGATTATTCCAAATTTCTGGCTGGCTTAACTGATCATCCAGCTCCGCCAATTTCCGCTCCAAATCAGAAAACTTCAGTGCCTTTTTAGCCTGCTCAATTTCCTTCTCCAATTCACCAATTTTCTTTTTTAGCGGTTGCATGTATATTATTGTACCATTTTTCACCAACCACTTCTCTACTAAAATAAAGTGATGGATAAAGACATTGAGAAGATTCTATTTACGAACGAAGACATAAAAACTGCAGTTCAGAAACTTGGGAAAAAATTGACCGAGGATTATCGCGATAAGAACCCTGTTGTCGTGGGTATTTTACGCGGCGCGGCGCCGTTTATGATCGACTTGATACAGGCGATGGATTGCTATATGAAAATTGATTTCATGGCAGTCTCCAGTTATGGCGAAGGTATGGAGTCCTCCGGAACAGTGAAAATTATTAAGGATTTGGATACCGACGTGGCGGATAGACATGTGTTGATAGTTGAGGACATAATTGACAGCGGTCGAACCGCCCAGGCGCTAAGAGAATTATTTGCCGCAAAAAATGCTGTATCGGTAAAAATATGCTCGCTATTAGACAAACCAGCACGGCGCGAAGTTGATGCAAAAGCCGATTACGTCGGCATCGATACGCCGAATGAATTTGTCGTTGGCTACGGTCTGGATTTTCGCCAGCAATATCGCAACTTGCCATACATCGGCATCTTAAAACCAGAAGTCTATCAAGATTAAAGCTCTTCTACGGCGGCGACAAATTGCTCGCCACGATCAGAATAGCTCTTAAACATATCAAAGCTGGCGGCCGCTGGGCTAAGAATCACCACGTCGCCAGATTGCGCTTTATTTTTGGCTAATTTGGCAACTTCTTTCATTCCCGCCATATTCAACTGGACAATTTCACAATAAATTTTTTCTTCCCTTAAAACTTCCCTAATTTCATCCGCGTTAGCACCATTGATAATTACCAGTCGCACGTTTTGCCTGGCAATTTCTTTTGCTAGTTCAAAATAGTCCGCGCCTTTATCTGAGCCGCCCAAAATCAAAATTTTCGGCTCCGCAAAAGCTTTTAATGCCGCAATCGCACTGCCCGGAGTTGTCGAAATGCTGTCATCGTAATATTTCACGCCGTATTTTTCAGCAACAAACTTCAATCGATGCGGTAACCCCGTAAACTCGCTAAGCCCCTCTTTTATTTCATCATCAGACACGTTCGGCAAAATCGATTTCACCGCCAATATCGCCGCGCACGCATTGTCAATATTATGTTTCCCCGGCAAGCGAATCGCAGAAGTTATATCGTCCGAGAGAACAAATGGATATTCCTTTTTCTGCGCCGAACTCGTATCTGCAATCGACGAACTAAACTCATTTTGAGAATTATAGACAACATAATCGTCAGCGGTTTGAGACTTAGCAATATTCGCTTTTGCCGCCAAATAATCATTAAAATCAGCGTGAACGTTCAGGTGATCAGGTTCAATCATCAGCACCACGGCAACATGCGGAGATTTCTGCAAATCCCACAATTGAAAACTGGACAATTCATAAACAACAATGTCATTTTCCTCAATTTTTGGCAAAATATCCAAAGCCGGCACACCAATATTTCCCACCAAGTGCACGGTTTTACCTGCCGCGCGCAAAATTGACGAGATAAAGCTACACGTCGTCCCCTTGCCTTTTGTGCCAGTCACACCAATTATATCTGCCGGGCAATTGGCAAAAAATTCGTTAGTCGATGACCAAATCTTACCATTAGTTTTAATTTTTCTCGGAGAAACACTCGGAGACCTAACGATTAAATCTACATCCTCCAGCCCCGAAAATCCCATCTGATAAGCCACATTTTCCGGCAAATTATCTATTTTTTCACGCTCGTCCGCCACCAAAAAATCAGCTCCCGGAAATTTCTCTCGAAAATACCGCAAATTAGATTGGCCTTCAACACCAAAACCAGCAATAACAATTTTCATAACCTGATTATATCACGGGCAATTTACGATTACACCCTAAAACAGCTTGTCGAGCTTATCGTACAGCTTTGTTAATAGCTCTTTTTCTTCCGAAGTAACTGCTGCCAACGTCCACGTGTTGGATGCAAAAAATTGACGAGCCGTTTCAATCAACTGATCAGGAGTTACCGCCAAAATAGAATCTGGAACGGCAGCATAATCTCTCACGAAATCATCAGCAAAATATCGTCCTACGTAAAAATTGCTTACTTGCCCAACAGTTTGAGCGCCCATTTGATAACGACCCAACGAATATGACTTCACACTTTCCAAATCCTCTTCAGAAATAGATCCAGCCAAAACTTTCTTCAATTCTCTCACGATAATATCAAAGAGCTTTTCTGCAGTTTCAACATTTACTTGTCCGCCAAAATCCCAAGCCGAATCGTAAAAACCAATCGACGTATCACTAAAAATGCCATACGCCAGGCCTTTTTTACGAGCTGCGCCAAAAATCCTCGAGCTCATCGTTCCAGTCAGAATGTGGTTCAATGCGTTCATAGCCGTGACTTCTTCATCACTTAACTCGCGCGGAATCATCATTGACCAACCAAACGTCAAATTGGTCGCCTCTTTTCGTCTGACTAAAACCGGATTAGCCTTACGCGGTTCATCGCGCGGAATAACGAATCGTTCGCCCGTCTCTAATTGCCAACCCTCAAGATGTTCTTTAATAGCCGCTTTTCGTCCAGCCATTTTTCCAGCCACCACAAACCGCATATTCTTCAAAGTATGCGTTCGCTTGTGATGATTTTTAATGTCTTTCAGTTCAATATTAGCAATTGTTTTTAAGCGCTGATTATATGTCAAAATATCTTCACCCAGCGCCTGCTGAATGCGCGGCCACATCACGCGGTTGTGATTGTTAAGATAACCAGTCAATTCAGAGCGAACATTGCCCTTTTCCGCCTCAAGCTCATCGGCGTTAAATCGCGGCGTTGTAATAGCCAATCTCTGAAGCTCCAAAATCCTGTCCCATTCAAAATCCGCACAAATCGCCTCATAGACCATTGAATAGTCGGAAGTGTAGGCGTTGTGATAAGCGCCGTTTTTGGTAAATTCCTGCTCGTAGTTATGTTCCGAGCGGAACTTTTCATTTGCACCAAACGCCATATGCTCCATAATGTGAGCCGTTTCGTAAATATCTTTATTCAAAACGTAGCGATTACCAGCCCTAAATTGCACCTGAAAACTCATTACCGTAGCATCTGGAACGTCAATCAACAAGCCACGCGCGCCATTCTTCAGCCTAATTTCCTCAACTGTATGTTTCATTGCCTAATTCTCTGACTATTTACGATTTTTCTTACGATTCTGCCGTTGAGCTTTTTTCTTCTTCCGAGCTTGATTCTTAACGCGATTAGATTCTGCGCTGGTCTTACCCTTTTTCACAGAGAAATCACCATCGCGATTTTCTTCGCCTGAACCAATTTCATTAACGCCACGCTCAACGGCATTTTCTGCCAGACGAGTTAGTTCGGTGTCATATTCGTCGTCTTGAGATTGACGAACTGTAGCGTCGGCTTTATGAATATTAAATATCGTTGCCAGAACTTCATCGCGAAGATTAGCCTGCAAACTTTCAAACAACTTCTGAGATTCTGATCGATATTCCACCAAAGGATCCCGCTGCCCAACACTTCGCCAGTGAATTCCCTCACGCAAATGTTGCATATTTTCCAAGTGCTGCATCCACAAAGTATCCAGAACGGCCATGTAGACCTCACGTTCAACTCCACGCAAATCGTCAGCGCCAATCTCACGCTCTTTCTCCGCGTAAGCTTCTTCAGCCAATTCCAGCGCTTTTTCATAGCGCAAACGATCTTTCTTTTCCTTGCCAACCTTTTCAATTTTTTCCTTATCAACCGGGAAAATAACCGAGAAATCCTCGACAAACTTTGGATTATTCTTTGATGGAAGAGTTGTTAGCTCATGAACTTTAGCTCGCAATAATCGCTCAATTTCCGGCTTAATATTGTCGCCCTCCAAAATCCTACGTCGCATCACATAAACAACTCTACGATGACGATTAATGACATTGTCGTATTGAACAACATTTTTGCGCGTATCAAAATTGTAGCCTTCAACTCGCTTCTGCGCCGCTTCCAATGTTTTCGAAACAGCCCGAGTTCTGATTGGCGTATCGTCATCAACGCCCAGCCTATCCATCAACGACGCAATTCGCTCGCCCTGGAAGATTCGCATCAAATCATCTTCGGTCGAAACGTAAAACTGAGTCTCGCCTGGATCGCCCTGACGTCCACCACGGCCACGCAACTGATTATCAATTCGGCGAGATTCATGGCGCTCTGAGCCGATAACAACCAAACCACCAAGCTCCTTTACACCCTCGCCCAGCTTAATGTCGGTACCACGACCAGCAATATTTGTAGCCAAAGTAATCGCGCCTTTTTCGCCAGCTTTCGCAACAATCGCAGCCTCACGCTCATTGTTCTTGGCGTTCAGAATCTCAAACTTAATCCCCTCTTTTTCCAGATATTTAGCAATTTGTTCATTCTTTTCAATAGACCCAGAACCAACCAGAACAGGACGACCTTGCTTGTGGTAATCCTTAATCGCCTCAGCGACGGCTTTAAGTTTGGCCTTTTCAGTCTTGAAAATCAGATCTTCCTTATCCTCGCGAATAACTGGTTTGTTCGGTGGAATTTGGATAACATCAAGTGAATAAATTTGTTGAAACTCTTCAGCTTCAGTGAACGCCGTACCAGTCATACCGCTCAATTTATTGTACAAACGGAAGTAATTCTGGAAGGAAATTGTCGCCAAGGTCATACTCTCTTCCAACACAGGAACACCTTCTTTTGCCTCAATAGCCTGATGCAAACCTTCATTGTAGCGGCGACCCTGCATCAAACGACCAGTATGTTCGTCAACGATAATCACTTCACCGTCATTAGTTACAACGTAATCTTTATCACGCTTGAACAATGTCTGTGCTCGTAAAGCTTGATCCATGTGGTAGACACTGCGCACGTGATCTGGTGTGTACAAATTTTTTATTCCCAGCAATTTCTGGACCTTTTCAACACCTTCATCAGTCAAGGCAACACTTCGGCGCTTCTCATCCAAAACGTAATCTTCCGGAACCAACTTGGCGGCGATTTTAGCAAACGTGTAATAATTGTCAGGATTTTCAGCCGCTGGAGCAGAGATAATAAGTGGCGTACGAGCTTCGTCGATCAGGATTGAGTCAACCTCGTCAACGATTGCGAAGTTCAATTCACGCTGCCTGAGCAAATCAACGTCGTTAACCATGTTGTCGCGCAAATAGTCAAAGCCAAACTCGTTGTTAGTTCCGTAAGTAATATCCGCAGCATAAGCCTCTTTACGTGAAACCGGACGAAGCTTTCGCATTCGAGGATCGTCGTGATGCTCATTGTCGTAATTTTTATCATAAACAAATGACGCCTCATTGATAATCACACCAGTAGTCAAGCCTAGAAAATCATACACCTGACCCATCCAACCAGCGTCGCGCTGCGCCAAATAGTCATTAACCGTCACCACGTGCACACCTTTACCCTCCAAAGCATTCAAGTAAGTCGGCAATGTCGCCACAAGAGTCTTACCTTCACCGGTCTTCATCTCAGCGACGTTGCCCTCATGAAGAACCATACCACCAATCAACTGCACATCATACGGACGCTCACCAATCACACGCTTAGCAGCTTCCCTAGCCACGGCAAACGCATCTGGCAAAATCGTATCAAGCGTCACATTCTTCTTCGACAAACGCTTTTTCAGCTCATCAGTCTGCGCCCGAAGCTCCTTGTCAGACATCTTTTCATATTTGTCATTCAGACCGTTAATAACGTCAACTTGCTTACGCAATCGTTTCAAAATCTTCTTCTGTGGATCGCCAAAAATCTTACTCAGCGCTTTTTGTTGTGTAATTGCCATAAACCTTAAAACTCCCTCACTTTCAGGCATTTTCAAAAACTTCTTTTATTATAACTTTTTTCGGGCAATTTGAAAAGAAAAAGCGCCCAGAATCTGAACGCTTTCCTGCTAATTTCATCTATCAATTATTTTCGACCGAAAGTTCGCTTTAGCTTCGCCAAAACTCCGCGACTTCCGCCAACGTGAGCTAACACATCGTCTTTATACTTACGAACTTGACCATTCAACCTAGCTTCAACAATATCTACCGCCGCCAAAACGTTCATGGTTGAATCCTTAGCTATAATCTTCTTATCCGGCACGTTGATAATAACTTCGACCTCATACTTATTGCCGCCAGGATTATCGATCTGCTTAATCTTAACGTCTGCAGACGCGCTCTTTCGGGCATGTCGCGGCAAATATTTACCTAACGAACCAATTTTTCTTTCAACGTATTTTTTTGTTGTAGCGTTCAGTTCATATTTAACGCCAGTAATTGTAATATCCTTAATCATTTTTCCTCCTACTAACTAATATGCTCTCTATTATATCACGTCACGACCATTCATATATGGACGAAGTACTTCAGGGACAGTCAAAGTTCCATCTGGATTCTGGAAATTCTCCAAAATCACCACTAAAGAACGAGCCAACGATACTGCAGTTCCATTCAAAGTGTGAACGGATTCAATTGCGCCATTTTCTCGCCTGACTCGAATATTCAAACCACGAGCTTGATAATCAGTACAATTTGAACAACTCGTCAATTCACGGTAAGTCTGATCAACCGGCGACCAATATTCAATATCATATTTCTTCGCAGCCGGTGCACCCAAATCGCCCGCCGCAATATTGACAACGTGATAAGAAATGCCGATTTGCTGCCAAAGCGCCTCTTCAACACTAAGAATTTTCTCATGGATCTCTTTAGATTGCTCAGGCAAACAAAACGCATACATCTCGAGCTTATTAAATTGATGAACTCGGAATAATCCACGCGTATGCTTCCCGTATGTTCCCGCCTCTTTTCGATAACAGGGACTATAACCAGCGTACAGCAATGGTAAATCCTTTTCGTCCAAAATCTCATCCGCATGATATCCTGTCAGTGGCATCTCGGCCGTACCAATCAACGTCAGATCTTCACCGT
>CAUTWR010000005.1:0-17058 GCA_963542105.1 uncultured Candidatus Saccharibacteria bacterium
TGCGGTGGATTTTATATTGCGGATCAAATTTGGAGACCTCATTCCAAAATGCCGTTGAGTGATTCATGTGTTTAGTGTGACATAGCTCGTGGATAATCACATAGTCAATGAGCTCAAACGGTAGATTCATCATTCCGATGTTTAGGCTGATCGTTCCAGATGAGGAACAACTTCCCCAGCGACTTGACGAGTGTGTCATTTTGCTCCGAACAAAATAAAAGCCATGTTCTTTTGCTAAAAATGATAATCGCCTTGGTAGGTATGATTTGGCTTCTTTTCTGAGTGCGACGAGAATCTTACTACGAATAAGCTGTTGATTTTTGGCCGATTCAACCGATTCTGACTCGTTGATTTCTGCGAATATTTGCGTGCCAATAATTTTTACGCTAGACGGTTTCGTGGTAGTTTGTATCAATAAATTATGGCTTTTGCCAATCTGTCGATTTGTGGTGTAAGAAAGTTTATCGCGATATTGAGAAACCAATTCGCGAATTTGTTCTCGGGAAGTTTTTATCAGTGCCTTTGCTGCTAGCAGCGGCGCATATGGCGGCATTGTAATTTGTATTCGCCCGTCTGGCGCAATTTTCAAACTAACAGTCTTCGCTAAGCTACGTTTTTTAACGACAATTTCTCCGAATTCTTCGTCGGTAATAATTGTCATAACTAACCTATGTTAATGCGATTTCCGGCAATTGGGCGGCGTGGAGCTTCTGGGCGACTGGCGCCAATTTGCTTAAGAACAGTGCGAGCCTGACTACTTAAGGTATGTCGACCACTGATCACGATGTAAGACTCGCTGCTGTGTGGTGCTGAAAACTGTTTCAATCGTCGCTCAAAAGATTCGTCATTTCCGCCGTAAGTTTTTATCCAGCGATGTTTGGCTGTGGCAGGATCGGTTTGTACCCAAACAAATAGGACTTTATATCCATATTCCCTGGCAAGGCGATTGATGCGCATACGATTTGTGCGCTGATCCGTTGATCCGTCCAAAATGACAGTTTGCTTAGTTTTCAAGAATTCTTCCAAGAGTGACAATGTCGCATCGGAAATGATCTTTGTGTTGTCCGTAAAAACTTCAAATTGTCGAGAACTTACCACTGGAGAATTGAAAATCTTCGCAAATTCTACAGCGAATTGCGTCTTACCTGAACCTGGCGCACCAACCATGGCGATAATATGCGGAAGTGAAGGTGATAAAGGTTTCATATTGAGAAATTATAGCAGATTTTTGACTAATAAAAAAGATTCTCTTTCGTGCGAGAATCTTGGCAGGAGTGGAGGGACTCGAACCCCCGACACCTGGTTTTGGAGACCAGTGCTCTAGCCACCTGAGCTACACTCCTATAGCAACTATTTTATCACGAATTAGCTTTGTCGCAAATGTTAAAATTGTGAAAAATAAAAAACTCGTGAAAAAGATCCCAAAACCCCTTGAAAAAACATAAGCGTAGTTCTACAATTGACTTAGAGATGAAAATTTTAATGCTTGGGTGGGAACTTCCTCCGCACAATAGTGGCGGACTTGGCGTTGCTTGCTATCAGATGTCGAAGGCGCTTGCTTCGGAGGGCGTTGATATTGACTTTATTATCCCCTACACCGCCAAGCATCCCGGAATTGACTATATGAATATCTATTCAGCCACTCCTTTGCCGCCGAATTATCACGATTTGGGTGCGTATAATAACGGTTCGGAGGAAGATCGTGAAAACGCTAAGGACGAATATGGTCTTTCGCCGATGCGCGCTGTACAGAGGCGCTATGGCAAATACGTTCGGAAGTTTGTGAAAAATCATCAGCCCGACGCGATTCACGCGCATGATTGGTTGACGATGGAAGCTGGAATAATTGCTAAAGAAATGACGGGCGCGCCACTAATTGTGCACGTTCACGCGACGGAGTTTGACCGTTCTGGCGAGCAGTCAGGAAATCCTCTGGTTCACGAAATTGAGCAACAAGGCTTGTTGATGGCTGATCGGATAATCGCTGTTAGTGAAATCACGAAGGAAATAATTGTTAAGAATTATCACATTCCGCCAGAGAAAATTGAGGTGGTTTATAACGCAATTGATTTGGCTGATTTGCCGCCGCATGAGTATGACGCTAGTACCTACAGATATTTGGAGGAGTTGAAGAAGGATGGCTATACGGTTGTTGGCGCGTTGACGCGACTCACAGTTCAGAAGGGTTTGACGTATTTTGTGCGAGCTGCAGCGAAGGCGCTTGATAAATATGAGAAAATTGTTTTTGTTTTATCTGGAAATGGCGAACAGAGAGATGAGCTGATTGAACTGGCGGCAGATTTAGGGATTAGCGATAAGATGATTTTTACAGGATTTGTGCGCGGAAAACAGTGGCGAGATATTTACTGTTTGATTGATGTCTTTGTGATGAGTTCGGTTTCTGAGCCATTTGGCTTGACTGCTTTAGAGGCGGCGCATCATGACACGGCGTTACTTATTAGTCGTCAATCTGGCGTTGGTGAGGTTCTGAATAATATTATGCGGTTTGATTATTGGGACGTGAATAAATTGGCGGATGAAATTGTTAATATCGCTGAATCACCTGCCTTACAGAAATCTTTGAAGAAAAACATTAAGAATGAATACGCGAGAATTTCCTGGCAGGACGCCGCTAGAAAATGTCTGAAACTATACAAAGGAGCGCTGGTATGAATAAAAATAAAGGAATAGTTTTATATCTACACGTACACCAACCGTGGCGAATACGCGAGTATAGTATATTTGACGTGGCTTGGAAGCATAATTATTTCTCTGGCGGTCAAAATCCAGATCAGGACAATCAAAAAATATTCCAAAAAGTTGCAGAAAAGTCGTATTTGCCGATGAATGCTTTGCTTGAAAAATTATTGAAAAAATATCCTGATTTTAAGATTTCACTGAGTTTTAGTGGAACGTTTTTAGAGCAAGCTGAAAGGTTTAATCCTGAAGTTTTGGAGAGCTTTAAGCGCTTGATAAAGACTGGTCAAGTAGAGATATTATCAAGTCCTTATCATCACAGTTTGGCGTTTTTCTATTCGCGCAAGGAATTTGAGGAGCAAGTCGAACTTCATCGTTGGAAGATTCGTGAGATTTTTGGCGCGGAAACGCGAGTTTTGGCTAATACGGAGTTGGCGTATAGTGACGATTTGGCAAAATGGGCTGAGCAATACGGCTTTAAGGGCGTGCTTGCCGAGGGCTGGGATCCTATTCTCAATTGGCGCAGTCCGAATTACGTATATCGCCCGAGAGGCACGAAGAATATTGGATTGCTACTTAAGAATTACCGATTGAGCGACGATTTGGCGTTTAGGTTTAGTGATCGAAAATGGAATGAGTGGCCATTGACGGCAGATAAATTTAATACGTGGGTAGAAGACTCTGTTCGCTACGCCCCGCTACTTAATTTGTTTATGGATTATGAGACTTTCGGCGAACATCAATGGGCGGAATCTGGGATTTTTGGATTTTTCGAAGATTTTGTCGGTCAATGGCTGAGTGGCGAATCGAATACTTTCTACACTGTCAGTGAGGCGTTGGCGGTTAATGCGCCTGCTGGTGAAATAAGTATGCCGTCACCTGTAACTTGGGCGGATGCCGAGCGGGATTTGACGGCTTGGAATGGTAATAGCTTACAAAAAGAGGCTCTACGGTATATTTATAAGCTCGAGGGTGAGATTTTGAATAGTAAGGATGAAGGTCTAATTAGCGATTGGCGAAAATTGCAAACTTCAGATCATTTCTATTACATGGGGACGAAGAATTTCACCGACGGCGATGTCCACGCTTATTTTAGCCCGTATGATTCGCCATACGACGCTTTTCTTTACTATATGAATACCATTCGTGATATGAAATCTCGATTGAGGAAATAGTCAGATATCCTTGCCAAATAAAAACTCCCTCTTAATGCGAGGGAGTTTCTGTATAATCCTGTTAAATTAGCTTTTACGAGCTTTAACTTCGTTGCGACCAAGGTTTTTCTTAGTCTCGGTGTAAGTTGCGTGTTGTTTTGCAATTGGATCGTACTTACGTAATGTCAATTTACCCTGACCTTTTGTGGTGCGGTTTTGGGTGTTAACGGTAGTATAGTAAGTTCGGTGGTTGCTCAAGTTACTCACCAAACCAATCAGCTTTCGTTTCGTATTCTTCTTTGCCATCTCTTTACTCGTTAGATTTTATAAAACGTCTTGACTAATTATAGCATGGGTGAAGTGAAAATGCTAGACCCATATCAGATTTTACTAATTTTTATGCTTACTTCGCTGATTAATAAGGCGCGCCGGACTCTAATCTTTCTTTTCCAAGTATAAATATTTATCCAGCCATTCGTCTGTCGGTTTAAAATGCTCATCGTCAATCTTTTTGAGCGGCATATCGCTTGCCATATCGTCTGCAAGCTCCAATATTACGTCCTTGAGCTCAATATTATCCTTGTAATAATCCGGTATGTTTTTATAGCCAACCCTCGCTCCAACGATATTTCCAGTTATTGCCGCTGTTGAGTCTGAATCCCCGTCGTGATTTGTCGCCGCGATGATCGCCTCCTCAAAATCGTCTTGGTACTTGATCGAGCAATAAATAGCAATTGCAACCGACTCTTCGGCAACCCAACCCTCCCCGAGTTGATAAAGAGCTTCTTGATCTTCAACGTCAGATTTGGCTAAGCGAACGGCGTTATTAAACAGTTTGGTCAGCTCAGCTTTTTCGCTATCACAACCAATCTCAAAAGGATCTTGATCTCCGTAAACCTTCTCGGTAGTCCAGTCGTTCATTTTCTGGATTGCGATTTGCACGGCTTCTTCTATCGATTTTCCATCCAACGCGTAATAAATTATATATCCCAGCGCATACGCAGAAAGAATTGCCAGAGGATGTCCGTGAGTCAGCGCGCAAGATTTGGCGGAAATTTCACCAACAACGTCTTCTTTGCAATACAGGGCAATTGGCGCAATTCGCATAACTCCACCGCAGCCTTTACTGCCATTGAGACCGCTTTCTAATGTTCCCATCTCTCCCGAGGAAAGTGAATCAAGGCACGTCATTCCTGGGCTTCGCACAGCGTTTAACTCCGGAATATTTTTTATCCAAGCTACTGGCGTATGCTCGACCTGTCCAGCCTTTTGTTGCGTATCAAGCCAATCCAAATACGCCAAATATATCGCCTTTGATGAAAGCGGCGCTATGCCACGCGTTTGAAGTCGCGTAGATCGCCATAAAAGTCCGCAAGCTGTAAATAGCGTCATCTGCGTATCGTCCGAAATCATACCAATTCCATCCGTAAATCGAGTCGTTGACCTCGGCACTATGTCGCGCTCAAACTCTATTTGATAGCCGAGTGCATCGCCAATTGCTCCGCCCAGCATTGACCCGCGCACTTTATTGATTCTCTGTTCTATTGATTGTTTTGCCACAACGCCCTCCTAACTTTGTTAAGATTATACCATTAGCTAAGTTTTTGGCGGCCTTTTATAGTATAATTGAGATAAAGATAAGCTTGTAATTTAATCGTGGAGAAAAACTCAAATGGGTCTATTTAATAAAGATTCTTCAGATATACCAAAGGCGCCAGAATTTTTAGACAACGTCAATAAAAAAGTAATCGATGATTTAAAGACGACAATTAAAAAAGGCAGTAAGGTTTCTGTAGCGGCGGCTTCTTTCTCTATTTATGCTTTTGAGGCTTTAAGAAAAGAATTGAATTCTGTCGATGAATTTCATTTTCTTTTTACAGGGGAAACATTTACAAAAGAAAAAATTCCAAAAGAGGCGCGTGAGTTTTACATCCCGAGACTTAATCGCGAGCGCTCTCTTTATGGTACTAATTTTGAAGTTCGACTCCGAGACGAGCTGAATCAACAAGCTATAGCTAAGGAATGTGCGGATTGGATTCGTAAGAAAGCGCATTTTCGCTCGAATATTTCTAATGAGATGATGTCTCCATTTATGAATGTAGAAAGTCCCGAGGGAGATGCTACTTATAGTCCGTTTGCAAACTTCACTACCGCCGAACTAGGTGAAGATCGAGGTAATAATGCGTACTCTACGATAATAAAAATCTACTCTCCACTGACAAAACAATACATTAATACTTTTAATGAAGTATGGAATGATGAAGATCGTTTGGCTGACGTAACTGATGCTGTGCTTGAAAATATTACAGCAGCCTATAAAGAGAATTCACCAGAGTTTATTTATTTTATTGCTCTTTATAATATTTTTAGTGAGTTTCTTGAATATATTGATGACGCTTCGCTTCCTAATGAAGCTGTTGGGTTTAAGCAATCTAAAGTCTGGAACATGCTTTACAATTTCCAACGCGATGCCGTAGTTGGATGTATTACAAAACTTAATCGTTATGGCGGATGTATACTTGCTGATTCTGTGGGTCTTGGTAAAACATTTTCTGCATTGGGCGTTATTAAATATTTCGAGTCAAGAAACCAGCGAGTCCTTGTTCTTTGCCCGAAGCGTTTAAGTGACAACTGGAACACTTTTAAGGGTAACTATAAGAATAATCCTTTAGCTGACGACCGCTTGAATTATGACGTTCTTTATCATACGGATCTTGGTCGGGAGTGTGGCACCTCTAATGGAATTGACCTAAGTCTTGTCAATTGGGGTAATTATGATTTGGTTGTAATTGATGAGTCGCACAACTTCCGCAACGGCGAACATAGTACTCGTAAAAGTGATGAAAACTACGAGAATCGCTACCGTAAACTTATTCGAAAAATCATCAAGGCTGGAGTAAATACGAAGGTCTTAATGCTTTCGGCTACTCCGGTGAATATAGATTTTACTGATCTTAAAAACCAACTTATGATTGCAAGTGGTGGCAATGAATATGAGCTTTCCGGTAAACTTAAAGTTGGTAGTTCACTTGAGAAAATATTCCGTGATGCAAATAACACCTTTAAATCTTGGTCTGAGCTTGATCCAGAGAATCGTACGACCGAGAAGCTTCTGGAGATGCTTAGCTTTGATTTCTTTGATTTACTTGATAGTGTTACGATTGCCCGCTCCAGAAAGCATATTGAAAAATATTATAACGAAACAAACCTCGGTAAATTCCCTGAGAGACTTGCGCCAAAGAGCTATCGACCTAATTTGACCGATCTCGAGGATATTGATTTTAACACCCTGTTCGAGTATATCGATAGGCTTAATCTTCAGATTTATACCCCACTTAAATTTGTCCATAAGTCAAAGTTGGCAAAGTACGTTGATTTGGATTCATCTCAAGGTAAGTCGTGGGAAAACCGTGAAGCTGGCCGAAACATTCTTATGATAACTAACCTCTTGAAACGTGCGGAAAGTTCGGTGTATGCGTTTCGTGAAACTGTTGAGCGTCTTGATAATCTTATAACCGATACGATTGACAATATAGACCGATTCGAGCAAGGCCGTGCGTCGAGATTTAGTTTCAGTAATGTTATGGAACAAATTAACGAGATTGATGATGACGATAATGATTCAGACTATACCGTTGGTAAGGACTTGAGGATTGAGCTCGGTGATATGGATCGTATTTCTTGGCGTCAGAAACTCTCTGATGATCACGAAGTGCTACATGAACTTATTGAAAAAATTCGTCTTATTACTCCAGATCATGACCTTAAACTGCGCGAGCTTGAAAAAGTTATAAAGGAAAAGCTTGAGAATCCAATTAACGGTGATAATAGGAAAATAGTTATCTTTACCGCTTTTGCTGACACTGCGGATTATTTATATGGTGAGCTGGCGGGTATTATTAAAGATAAGTTTGGCTTAAATACTGGGGTTATTACTGGAAGTAGGAATCCAGAAACCAACTGTACGGGAGTGGCGAAAGATTTTAATAGCATTCTAACCTGCTTTAGCCCGAAATCGAAGAATCGGGATGCGTTTGGGGCTGCGCTTGCTGGTAAAGACATTGATATCCTCATCGCAACTGATTGTATTTCAGAAGGTCAAAACTTACAGGATTGTGACTATTTAATTAATTACGACATCCATTGGAACCCAGTGCGTATTATTCAGCGTTTTGGTCGTGTTGATCGAATCGGATCGGACAATCAGCAGATTCAGTTGGTGAATTTCTGGCCGAATGTTGACCTTGATGAATATATAAATCTTAAAGCACGCGTGGAGAATCGTACAAAACTTATTTCTATCACTGGCGCTGGCGGCGATGTGCTTGAAAATACGGATCCAGAACTTGAGTACAGGAAGGAGCAACTTGAGCGACTTCAGAAGGAAGTTGTTGATCTTGAAGAGATGAACAGCGGTGTCTCAATTATGGATCTTGGACTTAACGAGTTTCATATGGACTTGCAGGAACTCCATAAGAAATATGGCGACGCAGATCACATACCATTCGGTATTAGTGCGACTGCTGGCGCCGTTAAAGATGAAGCTCCAACTGGTGTTATTTATGTTCTTAAAAACATTAATTCCGGTGTAAATATTGATAAGCAAAACCGCCTTCATCCGTTTTACCTTGTTTATATAAAGAACAATGGCGAAGTATTCGTGGATCATCTTAACCCGAAGTTGCTTCTTGATAAAATGCGTCTAATTTGTAAAGAAAAGGACAATCCTGATCGCGAGCTAGTAGCAAAATTTAACCTTGAGACTGATAATGGCAAGAAGATGGATATATATTCGGAGTTACTTTCTGAATCAATTCGCAGCATCGTAACAATTAAAGATGAAAAAGATGTCGCGAGTTTATTTAAAGCTGGCGGCACAACTGCCCTGACTAATCAGATTTCTGGCCTTGATGACTTTGAGCTAATTAACTTCCTGGTAGTTAAATAATGGCAATATTTCCAGAATACGCAAAAGTCGGCAGAATTGTTGCCAAGGAGAAATTCTATGGAAATATTGACGCTGCCACAAAAAACCTTTTCCAGAATGAAATTGCTCGAATAATTTGGGAGTATAAACTTGCGCCTAACACCATTAACCTTCCAGTAAAAAAGTGGGCGGAGGTCGAAGTTTTCCGTATAGTGCTTAAAAATGGTGAAATTCCAGAAAAAGTTTTGAGAACTATTGATTCAGCGATTCCATATCCGATTCTTTTTATCATAGAAAAAGGTTCAATTAAAAAAGCCGCCATCTGCTACAAAGAACAAAGTCAAAAAAACGAGAACGTTGTTAAGGTGGACACCTACTTTTACACGGAATGGAATGACGAGAAGCTCCAGAGCATTAAAATTGATGGGCTTAATATAGATGCAGTTTTTAGCAACTTTGTGCGTCAAATTGCCGGAGATAAACTTACTGCAGCAAAGAAAGATGACAAAGAAAAATTCCCGAATTCCATTAAAGAAGATATTGAAACTCTGAAAGAGCGTGAAAAGATTATGAAGCAAGTAGCGGCGCTGGATCGAAAGATTAAGATGGAGCCGTCGCTTGGTAAGAAGCAGTCGCTAGCAGAAGAGCGTTACAGATTAAAACAGCAGCTCTTATGATATAATTGCAGTAAGGATATTTATAACAAGCCGTGGAGGGAATCTTATGAATGATAATGTCGAAAAGGTCGACTTGGACCGTGTAGACTGGAAAAGTAGTCGTGAATTCTTTGAATCGTTGGGCGAAGCGCTTGATAAACTGGAAGATAAGGATGAATCATACGACTTCACTTGGGTTGGTAAGCGCAAAAGCATCATTGAAGCTGGCGCGCCAATTAATAAGATTCTTCGTCCAGACATGGAAGCTTCCAAAGATTTTGACAATACAAAGAATATGCTAATTGTTGGAGACAACCTTGACGCGCTGAAACTCCTCCAGGAATCATATCTCGGTAAAATAAAAATGATTTATATCGACCCTCCATACAATACTGGTCATGACTTTGTGTATCAGGACAATTTTACGATTAAAAAAGCCGACTTTGAGGACAATTCTACGGATTCAGACGGCAATATCATCGTCTCTCAGGATGAATTTGCTGAAAATTCAAAAGCGAATGGCAGATTCCATTCAGACTGGCTGTCGATGATGTATCCAAGATTAAAACTGGCGAGAAATTTACTTACAGATGATGGTGTGATTTTTATTTCAATCGATGATAACGAGCAAGCGAATTTGAAGAAACTTTGTGATGATGTTTTTGGTGAAGATAATTTTATTACCCAAATTCCTAGGTTAACTTCCGCTCAAAGATCTGGGCAAGAACAATATATGAACGTGTCTCATGACTATGTCATGTGCTACGTGAAAAATCGTAACTATGATTTTAATAACATAATAACTAGAGACCTTACAAATAAAACTATATTAAAAGACAAGAATGGTCGTTACGTAAAAGGTGATACGAAGGCTATTCTAGCTGCCATCACCCAAGGATATTCGAAGGGTGGGGATTATGATTTTGAATATAACGGTAAAAAATATTCTCCAGTAACGAAAGATGGCACTAGAAACAGATGGCTTTGGTCTAAAGACAGGATGCAGGCGGCTGCCAACCTAGGTATTCTCGTAGAGACTGGAAGTACTCTTAGAATGCAGCTATATCTCGACAAAAGATTTAACGAAAAGACCAATTCCTTAGTAGATAAAGATGAAAAGCTTATTTTCCACACGGCTGATTTTATGAAAAGTGAATACGCAAATGCCAATGGTAGTCTAGGGTTAAAAAAGGCTTTTGATGGTTGTGATGTTTTCTCTAACCCTAAACCCATAAAACTCATAGAAGATTTAATTAAGCTTAATACCTCTAGTCTAAAAGAAGATATCATTCTTGACTTCTTCTCCGGCTCTGGTACTACTGGCCACGCCGTTATGGACTTAAACGCTGAAGATGGTGGGAAGCGCCAGTATATTTGTGTGCAGCTTGATGAAAAGACTGATGAAAAATCCGAAGCCAGAAAAGCTGGGTATGATACCATTGACCAGATTACTGCTGAGCGTCTTCGTCGTGCTGGTGATAAAATCAAGTCTGAGCATCCAGAAGCGGACATTGACACTGGTTTCCGTGTATTTCGCGTTGATGGCAGTAATGAAAATGAAAACATTCGTAAGCCGCTGAGTGAAATTAACCAGAGTGATATGTTTGACATGATTGATAATGTTAAAAAAGACCGCACGCCGCTGGACTTACTATTCGGTATGATTTACGCCTCTGCCCTGCCGTTTGACCTTAAACTTGAAACGCGTAAAATTGGCGAGAATACAGTTTATGAGTATGGATACTTGGATGAGAATACGGGTCTTATTGCCTGCTTTGATGATGAAATTCCAGAGGAGACCATTAAGGAAATTGCCAAATTAAATCCTCTGACTGCCGCATTTAAGGATTCGTCGTTTAAGAACTCCGCTGAAAAAATTAACCTGTCTGAACACTTCCGTATTATTAGCCCTGACACGAGAGTTAAGGTGGTCTAATGAAGCTACGATTCAAGCACCAAAAATTCCAAGAGGATGCCGTTAAGGCGACTTGTGACATTTTTACTGGGCAAATAAAATCCGAGCATCGATTCCTGGCGGATCAAGGTGACAGCGCGAGCTTTATTGATATGTATGGTTTTGGCAATGCGGACATTTCCCTGCAAGACGCTCAATTGATTAAGAACCTGCATGAAGTTCAGGGTCTCCAAAATATTCCTCGTAATGCAAAAATCGAGCGTCTTAACAATAGACCGGCATTTACCATTGAGATGGAAACGGGTACCGGTAAGACTTATACGTATATTAAAACGATGTATGAATTAAATAAGCAATACGGCTGGAGCAAGTTTATTGTTGTAGTTCCTAGCGTTGCGATTCGTGAGGGTGTGTATAAGACTTTTCAGACGACCGCAGATCATTTTGCTGAAGATTACGGTAAGAAGGTTCGTTTCTTTATTTACAATTCCTCCAAGCTGAGCGAACTGGAACAATTTTCTGGCGATCCAAACATTAATGTCATGATTATTAATACACAGGCCTTTAATGCCCGTGGAGCCGACGCTAAGCGTATTACGATGAAGCTTGATAGTTTTCGCTCTCGTCGTCCGATTGACGTGATCGCCGCCACAAAACCAATTGTGATTATCGATGAGCCGCAAAGTGTGATTGGCACAAATAAAAAAGTGAACGTAACCCGCTCTTCCATATCCAATTTTAATCCGTTGTTCTTTTTAAACTATTCCGCGACTCATCGTGAAGATTTCAATAAAGTTTACCGTTTGGATGCTGTTGATGCTTACCAGAAGCAACTTGTGAAAAAAATTACAGTTAAGGGTATTACAGTTAAGGGTGGAACTGCAACTAACGGATATGTTTATATCCAAAAAATTAATACTTATCCGAATAAGAAGCCGACAGTCACGGCTGTGTTTGAGTTTGATTCAAAAGCAGGAGCCGGCATACGCCGTAAAACTAAGATTCTTAGTTGGGGTGATGACATATACAAACACTCAGGTGAGCTGGAAGCGTACCATGATGGATATTTGATTACAGAGATAAATGCCAGAGATGGCGACAGATATGTAGACTTTAAGAATGGTCTTCGTATTTATGAAGGTGAAGTTATTGGCGAAACTAATGCTGACGATTTACGCCGTATCCAGATACGTGAGACTATTATGTCTCATCTAGAGACCGAACAAAAGCTGTTTAAGAGAGGAATTAAAGTTCTTTCCCTATTCTTCATTGACGAGGTCGCTAAGTATAAATATTATGATGAAAATGGCGAGCATAAAGGTTCTTATGCGAAGATATTTGAAGAGGAATTTACAAAAGCCGTAGACATTTATCTTAATCAGCAACTTCAATTCAAAGAAAACGCGGATTTTCGTAAATACTTAGAGAGATTTACTCCGTCTGAAATACATTCTGGCTACTTCTCTATCGATAAGAAGGGACACGCTATCAATAGCAAGGAAGGTCGTGAAGGCAATGGCTCTGATGATGTCTCAGCATATGACCTTATTATGAAAAATAAAGAGCGTTTGCTAGACTTAAAAGAGCCGGTACGATTCATCTTTTCTCACTCTGCATTGCGTGAAGGATGGGATAATCCGAATGTCTTCCAAATTTGTACACTTCGCGATTCTGATGCTGAGATTAAGAAGCGTCAGGAAATTGGTCGTGGACTTCGATTGTGTGTGGATCAAAACGGTATTCGTCAAGATACGGAGATTCTCGGTGAAAATCTCGTTCATGATACGAATGTACTTACTGTTATTGCAAACGAAAGTTATGAGAGTTTTGCCAATAGTCTTCAAGCTGAGTTTAATGAAATTATTGCAAAGCGTCCAAAAGATGCATCTGCTTCATTATTCAACGGAAAGATAATACAGGACGCCAGTGGCGAAAAAACTATTACGCTCGATGACTCTGCGGCTGCGGATATATACATGGGACTAGTGACTGCTGGACTTGTTGACAGAGTTTCGAAGCAATTAACAGATGCGTACCACTCACTAAATGACGAACAGAAAGTTCAAAAAGTCCGTGAAGCTGTTGATGAGGTGTACGCTCCGTTTGCAGAGAACATTAATAACATCTTATCTTCTGTTTACGATCCAAAGCACGGACAACTTGTGTCTAATTCTCGCAAGGCTGAAACGCTTAACCTTGACCAAGAGAAGTTTGCCTCTAAAAAATTCAAGGAGCTGTGGGATAACATAAACCAAAAGACGTATTATACTGTAGAGTTTAATGATAGCGAGTTGATAGATAGGTGCGTTGATTCGCTTAATATAAATATGCGCGTGACAAAGACGGAAGTCATTATTACCGAAGGTCTATTAAAGACTGTTGGTAAGGATAAATTGGAGATGTATAAAAATAAAATCGGTATGCCAATCGCTGTTTCTGAAATTGCGAATAGTACGGTTAAATATGATATTATCTCCGAGCTTTCTAAGTCTCATGACGATGGTGGTACAAGTCTCACGCGTGAGACTATAGCAAATATTTTATCTAGAATCGAGCCTAGTGTATTTAGTTTATTCAAAACAAATCCCGAGGAGTTTATTCACAATGCGATTCAGCTTATAAACGACCAAAAAGCTTCAACGGTAGTTGAGCATATTGAATATGACCAGTTGAATGAAAAATGGGATGGCGGAGAAGTTTTTATTAATGAAGGAATTACTGGTGAGTACGGCCACAATCTCATAGACACACCTAATCATCATTTATATGACAAATTGCGTTATGACTCTGAAGTTGAAAAAAACTTTGCCCAAGAGCTCGACAAGAGTGATGCGGTGGAAGTATACGTAAAACTTCCAAAAAAATTCTATATAAATACTCCGATGGGTAATTACAATCCAGACTGGGCAATTGCATTTAAGGACGAAGCTGGAGTAAAGCATATTTATTTTGTTGCAGAAACTAAGGGTGTGAATGAGGGGCAACTTGATGTCGGTGTAAAAGGTGTCGAAAAAGCTAAGATTGAGTGTGCCAGGAAGCACTTTGAAAAGATCAGTAATGGCGATCGCATCTACGGAGTCTGTAATTCATACGAAAAGCTACTAGAGCTAGTAAACTATTAGGATTCTGTGATTCGAATTATATCTTAAAAATGTTGCGTTGGTTTGCGAATATAATATTAAAAAGATCCGCATCGCTGCGAATCTACATTCTATATGGAGCCACGATCGGGATTTGAACCCGAGACCTACGCCTTACCATGGCGTCGCTCTACCAACTGAGCTATCGCGGCGTAACAGGCTTAATTTTAGCATATTAAGCCATGTTTAATCAACCGGGTTATTTCTTACGAGTGGATTTTTTGGCTGTCGCGCTAGCTTCTTTTGGCAGTTTTGGCGTGACAAATGCCTCTATGATTCCCCATGCTATGCTATTGACCAGAAAAGTAACGAACAATATTCCTGAAGCTGACGCCGCCAAGTGTGCTGACGAGGCGTTAAATAATGTCAATAATCCCGCTACAGCCAGCCCAATTATGGCTAACATAATATAAGCGTATTGTAATTTCAATCTTTGGTTTTTTTCACTATTCCATAATGTCAGGATAGATTTTGTAAATTCAAACATGCTCATATAATAGCATATATGCTTATAAAAGTCAATACTATATGCTTTCCCGTCTAAAAAAATCGCCCGTAAAGGCGATAATTCAATCTTGGTGCTGGAAGTAGGACTCGAACCTACGAAGCCTTACGGCGGGAGATTTACAGTCTCCTGTGATTGCCACTACACGATTCCAGCGTGATGTGGAGCCGCTTCTCGGGCTCGAACCGAGGACCTACGGTTTACAAAACCGTTGCTCTAGCCAACTGAGCTAAAGCGGCAACTGAATTTATTTTATCAATTTTTTCTCTCTGTGACAAGAGTTTACATAACTATTTTTCGTGGTTGATGTATTTTGCGCTGTTGACGTGGACGTGGTGCATCGACTTTCTTTGATGCTACTGTCGGAGTTAGCATTTTTGTGGCTTTTTTACGCAGTTCTTCAGCCAGATCAGTCTGTCCAGCATTGTCATATGCTTCCGCTAAAATCTTCAGGGTCTGAGGAATCGGTTCTAATTCGACGGCCTTTTCCAGAGCGTTAATAACCTTCTTCGTATTCCCTATTTTTTCCTGAACCTTGGCGTAAGCGATGTAACGCGCTGCCAGATCATCTTCCATCTCCAATGCCTGCTCAAACGCTAGAGACGCCTTTTCATAATTCTCTGTTTCGTAATAAATTAGACCGACATTATGAAGGCTGGAGGCGCTTGGCTCCAAACTCTGGGCAATCTCAAAACACTCGATGGCGTCTTTGTATGCGCGCTGCTTGGCATATAAAATTCCCAAACGGTTGTATGCCGTGGCGTTCTTCTCGTCGACTCGTAAAATTGTCAGTAAAGCCTTTTCTGCTCGCAGATATTTATTTTCACGAATTGACTCCTGAGCAATTCCCCATAATTGGTCAAGCTTTTCAGTAATCTTTGTTGGCAAATCGCCAGTTTCTTTAATTGACGGATGATAAAAAATCGCCCAAATCATTAAAATCAGAATGAGGAGTAATCCAAACATATCTATACTATTATATCACAAGTTGTGTCATCGCTAGCCTGACGTTGGCGTTGGACTTTAACGCGCTTGCAACAGAGGTAGTTTTTTCAAGTTGCTCTTCAAGAGACGGATTCATTCCACGATATAAAACCTGAAAACGAATCATATTTACTATGATATCCGTTAGTAGTATCGCTTTTTGGCGGTCAGAAAAGTATTTGACGAGATTCTTAAACGTGTCGTATTCCCGATTTGTGGCTAGGATTTGCTTTGCGTCGGTAGCTAATTGTCGATATTCGGCGAATTTTTCTGGATTTTCCGCTAATTCTTTAATCAGCAATGGACGTCCAGTCGCCAAAAAAAGGATTTGCTGGCTAGAAGCTGGGTCTAAATTGTACTTTTCAAGCAGTTTTTTATCTTGGGCGGATGTCGTTTTATGAAGCGTCAACGTCTGACAACGAGATCTAACAGTATCAAGCATCAACTTCGGGTTTTTCGCGACAAGGATAAAATTGGTGTTTTTATTCGGTTCTTCCAGTGCTTTCAGGAATGCATTTTGCGACGGCTCGGTCATTAAATCGGCTTCGTCAATGACAATAACTCGACGATTTATGGCGTAAGTTCGGAGTTTGGAAATAAGCTCGCGGATTTGATCAACGGATATAGTTTGCTTTTCTGGAAGTGGCTTCAAGTGAAAAGTATCGTTATTCTTTGCTAATATTTGAGCCACGCCCAGTCCATCAATCCCGTAATCCGCAATCACCAAAAGCGCGTGAGGCAATTGCGATGAAATCTGGCTGATTTTTTGAGTATCTCGAGCGGATATAATCACTTCAGGCATCTATAAATCCTCTGGGAAGAATCTCTTGAATTCGTCAGGAATTGCGGCTTCAAAAACTTTTCTCTCACCAGACGGCAAAGTTATTTCTAATTTTTGAGCATGCAACATCATACGACAATCCGAAGACTTTCCGTAAACTTGATCACCAAGAATCGGCGCATTCAAATGAGTCAAATGGACGCGCAATTGATGAGTTCGACCAGTGGTCGGCTTCAACTCCACAAGCGACTGAGTATCATTTTCCGCCAAAACATGGTAAGTCGTCTGAGCTGGTTTCC
>CAUTWR010000006.1:0-15539 GCA_963542105.1 uncultured Candidatus Saccharibacteria bacterium
ATTCTATGTCAGAATTGCAAACAGCATACAGCCGTACAGAAATTAAAGAACTATATAAAGAATGGTACATTACCAGCACTATGATCCAAGGTGGATCAAACATGCGTGAGGGTGTAGTTGACGCAAACGGTAACATTACTGTTGACGGTCGTGTTGTGGCTACAAACTCTATAACCGTACAATCTAAGGCTGGTACTCGTCAGCCTCAGCCACAACGTAGCTATAAGACTTCAAACGGATATACTTACTACCAATATCCAACTGGTCAAAGCTTCGTTGACGGTCCTAAGAGCTACAAAATATATGCATGGTTTGACAACGACGGTAAGTTTATCACTGGTGTGATTAAAGACTGTGGTAACCCAGTTTGGGGTACTCCAACAACACCTCCTGCAAAACCTGCATTAACATGTGACGCATTGCAAGTTCTAAAAATTGAAGACAACACCTACAAGTTTGTTGTAAACGCAACTGCTAAGAACGGCGCAAGCATCACCAGCTACACATACGACTTCGGGGATGGTACAACCAAGACTATTAACTCATCTACAATTGAGCACACTTACACAAAGTACGGCAGCTTCAAGGTTACTGTAACTGTAAATGGTAAAGAAAACGGCGAAGTCAAGAAGCAAAGTCCAAACTGTGAAAAGACTATCGTAATCGAACCTGAAACAAAACTTCAAGTTTGTGACCTTAAGACTAAGAAATATGTAGAGATTAAGAAGTCAGAATTTGATAAAAGTAAGTACTCAACAAATCCAAACGATTGTAAAGAAGCACCTGCTAAGATCACAATCTGTGTAATCGATAAAAAAGAGCTTCGTGAAATCAAGAAGGAAGAATACAACGAGTCAAAACATACAACTGACTTGAGCAAGTGTAAGGAAGTTCCTACTACACCTACTACCCCTACACCAAACACTCCTTCAACACCAACACCTAGCCCAGAACTACCAAAGACCGGTGCAAGTGACGCGATCATGTCAGCACTAGGTCTAGGTGGACTAACTACAGCTACTATCGCTTACATCGCTAGCCGCCGCCAAATGTAATAGGCTAACCTAGCAACGAAATACCCGCCATGATAGGCGGGTATTTTTATTGGTGATGAAGCTGTTGAGTCTATAACTGTTTTCGACCTTCTAGTGCGTGAGTTAGCGTAATTTGGTCTGCGTACTCAAGGTCAACGCCAACCGGAATTCCCCTTGCTAGGCGCGTAATAGTCGTGCTTAATCCAGCCTCTTGGATGTATCTTTGCAAAAATAGCGCGGTCGACTCGCCCTCAACTGAAGCGTTCGTGGCGATAATAATCTCCTGAACGTCGTCTGTTTTTATACGCTCAATTAATTCTGGGATATGCAATTGCTCTGGCCCGATATTGTCAATTGGTGAGATAACGCCGCCCAGCACGTGGTATGTGCCAAGAAACTGTCCCGTTCTTTCTATGGCAACGATATCTAACGGTTCCTCGACCACGCAGACGAGTTTTTTATTCCTGTTTGCGTCCGCATACAAAGGCGAGACATCATTGTCTGAGTCGATCAACGCAAATGTCTTCGGGCAGGTTTTTACGCGGTCGTGCAATCGGTCTAATGAATGCGCTAATTGCTTTGCGGATTTGGGATTACGGCGTAAAACCGCGTAGGCATATCTTTCAGCCGTACGCGGTCCAACTCCAGGTAGATTACCAAAATCATCAATTAAAGCAGTTAGAGCTTTTGGTAAAATGTCGATTGACATGACTTTAGAATGGCAAGTTGCCCAAGCCGCCCATCAATGGCTTCATAGTTTCAGCAGCAACTTCCTGAGCCTTTGTCATACCGTCGCGAACTGCGATTTCGATCCAGTGTTCCAACTCTTCGATATTCTCCAAGTCGACCATTTCTGGGTCAATCTTTACAGACTTAATCTTTAACTCGCCAGTGATTTGTACGATCACAGCGCCATCGCCAGCTTCAACTTCGATGATTTCTTTACCTAGTTGCTTTTGTGCTTTGCGTAATTGTTGCAGCATTTTTACCTGATCAAACGCCATATTCCTCCTTATTTAACACTTACAATTATACCTTATTTCCGGTCGGATGTGTAGATGTAGAATCGGTCGCCGTCTTTATGATCATTCACTAAAATGGACGATACGTGGCCTTGATAGCTATTAGGAACTTGTGATTTTGCAGCGTGGCTAACGTATAACGTTTGCCCTATGTTTGCTGGCGCTGTTGTGACAATTGATATTTGGCGGTAGTTATGTTTTTTAAGCGCTTCGTAAATTGGCGATTCTTCTTTACTGACTAATAATGAGAATGAATCGGTCGGCGCAGTATTCTTACGGAGTAGAGACAAATCTTTATTGAAGCGTGAAGCTGCTTCTGGGAAATAGCGATAACCGTCAATATAGCGGAAGCTGCCGCCAGCCACCATAACGATGATTAGCATTGATATAAGAACCAGTCCTGCGCCGCGAGCGTATGGATTGCGCGGGAAAAGCCCGTACCACATGTTCATTAGGGACTCTAATCCGACCGCCAAGAGAATGAATAGCGGGATGATGATTATCGGGGTGAGGCTTGGCTGGAAGATGAGTAGCGCCAATGCTAAGATTAGCCACGACCAAATCATAAACGAGCGGGCGCTGGAGATTTTTTGGAAGCTGCGGAATAGTCCTAGCCCGATTAACACCATTGCATTGATATCCATAATTGGCGTGATTTGGTTTCCTACGACTGATGGGGAAATGCGGATGTATGTGTAATATAAAGTCCTGAGGTTTGCAATGATATCAAAACTTAGGCCGTTGATACCGATGAGGTTGTAAAATAGCGCGTGGGATTTATAGCAAAGAAAACTAATTCCGCAACCAATCGCGAATAAAATGGCGGACGGCACAATCCAAGACTTGCGATGTTTTCTGGAGATGAGGAAATAGCGTGGATGCGGATGTAGAAAGGCGATGATCAGAAGTCCCAGATTGATATACCAAAAATACGGAGTGAAGAGGCTGAGCGCCGTGGTGATTGCTAGGCATATTCTCCATATTGATGCTTTTTGGGCTTTTTGGAGAATCAATGTAGCGAAAAGTAAAGTTAGCGCGGTGTAAAAGATGTATAAAATACCAACAGTTGCGCTTTGACCGATGAATAAAAATTGACCAGTCGTTGCCATGATGAGTAGCGATAGAATCGTTGTGGATGGCTTAAACCAGCGCTTTAAGAGGAAGAAAATAGCTACGGAGCTGGCGATCGAAAGGATTACAGCGGGCGCTTTTATTGTTAATAAACTGACACCAAATAGTTTGAAAAATAGCAATTGAAGAAGGTGAAATGGTAAGTTTGTGACAGCGATTCCCTCGATGCTGAAATTCAAATGATTTGTCGTATTAACCATGTCGATTTCTGCTTGCGATAGACCTCCCGGCACGTGCAACGCGGAAATTATAATAGCCCCTATATACAACAGCGCTAGTAATGTATAACCGAAAACATAGCGCCATCGGTAAAGGAATATATCCGTAACTTTTTGCTTTTTCATTGGTATGATTATAACACAATTCTATTCATGCTTGCGATCCAGGCTCATAAAGCGTAGGCGCTCTGGGTGGAAGTATAGCTGGACCTTACCGACTGGGCCGTTACGGTGCTTGGCGATGATGAGGTCTGTAATATTCTGGACTTCCGGGTTGTCTGGCTCATAATATCCAGGGCGATAAATAAAGCTCACAATGTCGGCGTCCTGCTCAATGGAACCGGATTCACGCAGATCGGCTAGTTGTGGAATTGGTGGCGTGCGAGATTCAACAGAACGGCTCAGCTGACTTAGTGCGATTAGCGGCACATTCAGCTCGCGAGCAATAAGTTTCAATCCACGGGAAATTTCTGAAACTTCCTGAACGCGGTTTCCATTGTGATTTCCGTTGGCCTGCATAAGCTGCAAATAGTCGACGATGATTAGTCCCAATTGGTTCTCATGAGCAATTCTTCGAGCTTTAGTTCGCATTTCCAAAACTGATAGTCCTGGCGTGTCATCGATATAAATTGGCGCCTCAGCCATTTCTCCCATAGCTTCAGACAATTTAGCAAAATCTTCGTCGCTCAGATTTCCGGTGCGAATATTCCAGCTATCAACCCCCGACGCATCCGCCAACATGCGGTCGACCAGCTGTTCCTTGCTCATCTCTAGGCTGAAGAATAGAACGGGATTTTTCTCAATCGTTGCCACGTTATAAGCCAAATTTGTCACTAGCGTCGTCTTACCCATGGCTGGACGTGCCGCCAGAATGATCAAGTCTGATTTTTGCAAGCCAGCGGTCATATTGTCGAGATCGCGATAGCCAGTACGGACTCCTCTGAGAGAACCTTTATTCTTACTGAGCTCTTCAATTCGATCAAAGCTATCCGTCAGAATACTTTCCAGACTGACCAAATCTTGCTTGGTTGATTGATCTGATACACTGAAAAGTTCAGCTTCGGCTTTCTCTAATAATTCCTGCGTGGTTGTCGATTCGTCATAGCCAAGCTCGGAAATATCGCCACTCGCTTTTATTAGGCGCCTGCGAACCGCTGCCTGCGCAATCATTTCCGCATAAGCCGATGCGTGCGCTGCCGTTGGGACGTAGTTTGTTAGCTCTGTCAGATATGCCGAGCCGCCGACCAATTCCAGCTCATCCTTTCGCTTCAATTCGTCAGTTAAGGTCAGGAGGTCGACGGGCTTATGTTTTTCAAATAGCCGCATCATTCCGGCAAAAATCAATCCGTGATTCTTGTCGTAAAAATCGCTAGGGTGAGTAATTTCTGCGGCATCCGCCAAAACTTCCTCGTCAATTAAAACCGCCCCAAGCAAACTCTTTTCCGCGTCCAAATTTTGTGGCGGTATCTTCCCTTTTACTTCTTCGCTCTTATCTGCCATTAAATATCCTCCAGCTTAACTTCTTCGCCGCCACCCATTAATTCTGCAATTTCCGCCAATTTTTCGTCCTCTGGCGGTTTCTTCTCTCCAATTATATCAATTTCCAAATCCATCGCGGTTTCTTCTGAGATAATTTCTGAAATCAACGGTTTGTTTTTCGCATCATCCAACTTTTTCTTATAAAACGCGGAACCTGCGTAAATTGTCAATTTTTCACCGTCAAACGACCACTGGCTTTTCTGTAATAATGACGCCAACCCGAGGGATTTTCCCTTCGCTCTTTCAATGACTTTTTCCCAATTTAGCTCTAGCGGCGCGTCGGTTTTCTTTGGTTTTGCGGCAGTTTTTTTCGCTGGCTCGGCTGGTTTTTCTTCTTTTTCAATCGGTTTTTCTGTCGGTTTGGTTGGTTCGGCGGGCTTGATTGGCATTGGTTTTTTGGCGGTTTTTTGGAACGCGGCTTGAGCTATATTTTTCTTTGGCGTGACTGGTTTTTCTGCCGGCTGAGAATTGCTATTCATGAATATCGTCAATAATTTCAAGTCTGGGTGCGGGTGCCGATCAACCTCGATCAATTGCTGAACCAGCCCAATAAGATTCGGATTTTTCCGCAATCTATTGCGAGCAATCGACAATAATTGATGTGACACGATAACTGAATTTGCGCCGCTATTTTCTAATTCCTGAAAGATGTTTAAGACTTTCTCGTTGTCGTCGGACGGATATGAATCCAACAAATTGCCGAGCATCGTCGCGTCGCTCAGTCCCAAATATTCGGTAACCATATTCGCCGTCAGTGGCTGGTCTGGAGTTGCTAAAATCGACAATTGGTCAAGCGTGCTAATGCCGTCACGGAATCCGCCACGGGAACGTTCAGCGATTAACCTGGCGGCGTCCTCTTCAATTGCGAATCCCTCTTTCTTCGCTATATTCATTAACTGGCGCATCATAATTTCCGTCGGAATTGGGCGGAAGAAAAATTGCTGGACACGGCTAAGAATGGTGGCTGGAAGTTTGTCGGCGTCGGTTGTAGCTAAGATAAACACCACGTGCTCTGGCGGTTCTTCCAGGGTTTTTAATAGCGCGTTAAATGCTGATTTTGACAGCATGTGAACTTCGTCGATGATATAAACTTTTTTCGGCGCAGAAACAGGCGCGACTTGGGCCTTTTCTCTTAAGGCTCGAATGTCGTCGACGCCGTTATTACTGGCTGCGTCAATTTCAATAATATCCAAGTTTGAAGCGTCGTCATCATATGGCAAGTGGTTAATTTCGTGCGCCAGAATTCGCGCCACTGATGTTTTTCCCACGCCACGTGGTCCAGTCAATAAGTACGCATGAGCAATTTTTCTCTGCTCTAACGCTCGACGTAAAATACTAGTCACGTGATCTTGACCTAAAACTTCATCCAAATTGCGACTGCGATATTTACGATACAGCGCCTGGCTCATCCCCTCATGCTCCTCATGAGATAATTATAGCAGAAAACGACATTTTTTATGGATAGCGCAGATCGATTTTGTGTTTGGTTTCGGCGACATAAAAACGGTAGTAGCTATTAGAGTCTGACACGGTTGGATCTTCAAGTATCTCGTCGTTTTCTCTTATTTCAATATACTCATCGTTACTATACGGTTTGATAAGCTTAGCAAATTCAAACGCATATTCACCAGAAATATTCTTTAGTTCTCGACTCTGATCTATTGGGTCGGCATAGTCGGTCATAACTAATACTGTAAATCGTCCGTTATTGTCAGCGAATAGATGAAAAGTCGTATCTGGACTAAGCGGTATCAGTGGTGTGAATTGTCGAACGTATCCTAGTTTTTTCAAAATTGGAAATGCTTCAAAAACTACAGACGGAAATACAAAATTTGAGTAATTGTTCATAGTGAAATTATATCAGGTAAGATGGATAGTTTTCAGACATATCCAGGTCTTATGGCTCAGAAACCGGTGAGGTGATCACGCAAGTCGTTGCCGTTCATGGTTCCCCATGAGTTGTCTACGATAACCTGACCACCCTCGCTCTCAGGCAGCCTCCAATAGACGATATTCTCGCCCAGGGGACCACCTGTGGCTTTGACGTGTCCGTGCCCATGTCCATCTGGAGTGAAAGCTCCGCCGTAGTAGACATTGATCTGTCCTCCAGACCTGTGCACAACAGCAGGATATCCGTCGAAGTAAGCCATGATAACTCCTTCAGGAGTCGGGCGGAGAAAATAAATCCTCCGCAAAACGGTGCGTCGATTTGACGCAAGCTAACACACGTTGTGAAAGCTAATATATATATCAATAATAGAATAAAATGTCAAGCTATTTCATCAAAAATATATTGTAAAAATAAGGTTTTAAAATAACGTTAATTGCTCGGTTGGTAAATCCAGCTCAATTTCTCTGTCAACTTTTTGCGCCCGATAGCCAATAAGCTTTTTGATGTTGTAAGCCAGCAGCTGACCGTCGTAATCAGTGATGACAATTGAGCCGATGACGCTGCGTACGTGTCCGACCAATTGACTGTAGTCCTTCATTAAAACGATACGTGACAAATCAACACCAGCGGTTTGAAAATAATCTTCGCAAGGAATTAGCTCGGATTTCGGAAACGACACGCCAATTTTCTGCTCAATTTCAAGTAATTTTTGTCGCAATTCCCTTTCGCCAGTCGCACGGTCAAAAGGTTGTTTTATCAATTCGATCTTTTTGTGAACTGGCAGAGTTTCAGCTATTCCGTCCAGCTTGGAAATTTTCGCCTCGTATTGTCTGGCGATCAATGCCGAAGAAAACGTTTCTAATTTTATGGCTAATCGCGCTCCCTGCTCCAATAATCTCCGAATTCCGCGCTCTTCTTGCGAGATTCCAACTTTTATGACGTTTGGCGCGAAGTACGCCAAGTAAACAAAATGCGGATTTTGATTGATTTTTTCTTGTTGGACGGAAACCGAACTGGCGTTATAAAATGCTGGATTAAAGCCAGTTTTGTCGCGGCATTTTAGGCAATTTTCATACTTTTCATCAACCGTGGCGTGGTCTGGGCAGATTTGGCTACAGCGATTCTCAAAATCCACCCAACCCGTGCAATATTTGACAGAAAAATCAAACTTAAGCGACAAATCTTGTTCGAACAATTCATAACGCTCAATTTTATCACCAACTTGACATTCAATAAAAGGCTTATTGTCAGCGTTAAAACTGGCATAGCTGAGCAGGAAGTTGCTCGGTAGCATTAAATTTCCTTACAATGCAGCTTCGACAGCAGCCCAAGTTGCGTCAGGATTGTCTTCAGGGATGATGATTGTAACTTGGTCGCCGACGTTAATTCGGAAGTAAGTTACGCTAGCAAGCAAAATACGATATTCGCGGCCGGAAGCCTCGACGTAGTAAATTCCGTCGTGCTGGACGAGCGTTCCGATAATCTGCTTTCGCGGCACAGGACCGATTTGCTTATAAATAAAGCTGCCGTCTTCAGCGATTGTCAATTTCATCAAGTCGCCTTCAACCAGCTTCGACTTTGAGGCGTAATTAGCTGGGATTGGGTAATTTTTGCCATCAGGGCTGAGCATCATTTGCCCGTCAAACACGCCTTCGATAATCTTTCCTGCTACGTTATCTGACAAAGTTTTTGGCGTGACAACTTGACCGTCGTCGCCAATAATACTAATCAATAATTCTTTTGCGGCAGCTAAATTGGTTTCCGCCTCTTGAATAAGTGTCCTCAGACGCTTAATTTGCTTTTCTGGTAATTCAGACATGGTTCTCGCAATTCCTTTGTCTATTTTTTATAATACTTAACTAATATATAGCATATCCTTACATTTATATCAAGTCGCGTTATCTATTTTTATCCGATTTTCCACAGCGCTATAAGATATGAATAAAAAAGTGTTGCAAATTTTACTCTTGAAATTGACGTGTGGTTCGTGATATTAAGATTGGCGACATAAAAATCACCGCCCAGAGCGGACGGTGATTAAACGAAACAAATTGGCGTTATATAACAAATTATGAAAGCTCGACAGTAGCGCCAGCGTCTTCCAAAGTTTTCTTTGCAGCTTCAGCTTCGTCTTTAGAAACTTTTTCCTTGACTGGTGCTGGAGCGCCGTCAACGATAGCTTTTGCTTCACCTAGACCTAGGCCAGTGATTTCCTTAACAGCCTTGATGACTGCAACCTTCTGAGAACCAGCGTCTTTCAAAGTAACTGTGAACTCAGTTTTTTCGTCAGCAGCAGCGGCGTCACCACCAGCAGCTGGACCAGCAACAGCGACAGCTGCAGCAGCTGGCTCGATGCCGTATTCTTCTTTAAGATGATTTTTCAATTCGTTAACTTCTAGAACTGTCAATTTTACAAGTTCTTCAGCCAATTTCTTAATATCAGCCATTGATATTCTCCTTTATTATTATATTGTTGCGATTGTTGCAACGTTACTAGTGTTGATTGCTAAACTTAAGCAGCAGCTTTGGCTTCGATGCCGTCCAAAAGTCCGTGCAAATTGCCGCCAAGCGCGTTGACCGTGTCGTGTACTGGTGATAGCAATTGTGATACCACTTGAGCAACGAGCTGGTCTTTGCTTGGTAGGCCTGCCAATGCTTTAACGTCAGCTTCGCTAATTGCCAAGCCTTCGCCTGAGAAGCCACCTGCAAGTTGTAATGCTGGATGTGTTTTTGCAAACGTGTCCAATACCTTTGCTGGCATAACTTCATCTTCGGTGCTTACAGCGTAAACCAATTGACCAACCAATAAGCTGGTGTCGGTTTCTTTGTAAGTATCGATTTCCTGAAGAGCTACGCGTACCAATCGGTTTTTAACAACCTTGATGGTAACGCCCGCTTCGCGAGCTGCCTTGCGTAGTTCTTGTAGGTCGGCAACGGTAAGGGTTTGATATCGAGCAAAAGCCGTACCCTTAGCGTCTTTTAATAGCTCTGTCAGTTCAGCAACCAAAGTTTGTTTTTTATCGCGTGAAATTGCCATAAAAATCCTTTCTTTGATTGAGTTAATTTGTTATGTGCCAATTTGTTAACGTGCGGTAATGGAGAATCAAAAAACGTCTTTGATTCTCGCACTACCAAAGACGTCAAATAAAACTGTTAGTTTCATCCCTCGGTGGCATTTTTATACTTGTTTTACGTCAAGTCGCCACTGTCTTTGGTAATGTTCCAGACCATTGTAGCAGAAATGACAACGAAAAACAAGAGTTATGGTGATTATTTTCCAGCCGATTCAATCGCTTTATTTATTGCTTTTTTACCTAATCGTAATATTTCTTGACGTTCACGCGCAGACTTTCCTCCTCGTACTCCGTATTCTGCTAATCCTGGATGGTTAAGGGCGTCTTCCAAACATTGCTTTAAGACTGGACATCTTTGGCACATATCCTTAGCTCGGCGGGTAGGTTCCGCTCTTAGCCCTCTTTTTGGATTATTTGGGTTTTCCTGAAAAAATAGGTAATCAGCTTCCTTGGCGGGTAGTTTAGCGCATTCGACGCTATCTCGCCAATAGTCGCCTAAATATGGATTATGTGATTCTGGCATTCTGCTATTTTACAATAATAACGTAATAAAATCAATAGGCTTCTATGTCTAACCAAAGAGAAAACCCGCTCCGTGGTGGAGCGGGTGTGGAACCTCCTTTCTCTGTATCTATTTCTTGCTGAGGAGTGCTAGTTTGTTAGACTGGCACTCCTCAGGAGTATCAGCAGCTGTCGGAGTGTGCCTTACGCACCCTCGAGATTGCTGCGATAAGTGAGCCGAATGCGATCAGCGCAATTGCTAATGCAAGGGTGCTGTCGTTGAATCCGGTCTTCGCTAGCTCTTTAGAGCTGTTGTCTGCACTGGGCTGCAGGCTTGATTTCATTGGGAGAGGGGACAAGCTTGCAGGGTTCGGGCTCTTGGTCGCCGACGGTGCCGGTGACTGACTCGGAGATGCCGACGGAGTCGGCTTTGGAGTGCGAGTCGGAGTTGGCGTCACAGGCGTGGGTGCCGGAGTTGGCGTCGGGACGGGAGTCGGGATTACCGACGGTTCCGGAGTTGGCGTTGGGGTCGGAGCCGGTGTAGGGCTCGTCGATGGAGTCGGACTCGGTAATGCCGGTGTTGTTGGCACGGGAGTCGGCGTTGGCGTCGGTGATGCCGATGGTGTCACAGGCGTCGGAGTCGGCGTCGGACTCGGAGATGCCGGTGTTGTTGGCACGGGAGTCGGCGTTGGCGTCGGAACCGGTGTAGGGCTCGTCGACGGAGCTGGACTTGGCGTTGGCGTCGGTGATGCCGATGGCGTCACAGGCGTTGGAGTCGGTGCCGGAGTTGGCACCACAGTTGGGGTCGGCGCCGGAGTTGGCGTCGGACTCGGGCGAGGATCGTAATCGGCGTTACCGCCAGATTCCTTCCTCGCCACGCGTGCGCTTACCTCCCAGGATTTACCCTGGGAGGTGATATCCACGGAGTCAGTCCAAGGACCCTGATCTGCAGGGTCTACGTTTACGAGGACATTGATTCGTGCTTTCTCTCCCTTGTCCAGCACGATCTTCATAACGACTCGATCACTATCGCAACTTACGACGGTGACATCCGTCCATCGATTATACTGGGGCTGCCCCCAGAGTCCGGCGGAAGAGTAAACCCCCGCCTTCCCGATAGTAGGATCGGGGCAAGCAAAATCTTGCCCTGAAGATGTCGACCGATCCGTTATGACGAACTCCTGACCGCTGTATTCTGCGGTCGGAGTTACTACCGTGATGGTGAGGTCCCACGGTTTAAGGGGGGACACTGCCCCCCACTTCGCAGGGCCTTCTCCCAGTTTATTACAGTTGGGACACGTCCCAACTGTAATGGGAGTCCGGCGAACGATACCGCCGATGTTCCATTCCAGTTCCCGGGTTTCCCCGGGAATTAGAGTATCTTCCATGTGCACCCTCCACCAGGCTGATGCCTGGAAGTGGTGCTTGGAGCTGTCCTCTACCGCGGAGGTCAATGTGACCTCTACGGTACGATCAGATGAGTACCGCGCTGTTGCGACGGTAACCCCATCTTTCGACTTCATCTCTACGGGCTCAAAAGACCCGTCTGTGCCGAGTTCGCTCGGCACCTTGATGATCACTGAGTCTCCTGAGCAGTGACCCTCTTCGAGGGTCAGGGAGATGGAGAATTCCACTGCCTCGTAGGCAGTGTATGTAGACGAGCCGTCTAATGTTTTCAGGCTAGTCTGAATCTCCCCAGCCGAAATCGGCCGAGGAGTGCAGTTGCTGCCGGTAGCGACACCAGACGAAGACTGAGCTTCGGTGGTGATGTTAGCCGACTCGGACACTGACTGTGCCTCGTCGGCGGCGCGCGACGCCCCTCCAAAGAGGAGTGCCATAAGAAGAGCAGCGAGAATCGCCACGATTGGGACTCGTAGCGGAGTCCTGCTATGGTGGTACATTTCACATCCTTTCTCTTCCGTAAATGATCTAGATACAGATGTTAAGGTTCTTTTATCCAGCTAGGCTGGAAATCGAAACGAACATCAGCATCTAGTTGGGCTTTACTATTCTATCATAAAAAATGAAAAATGCAATAGTAACACAAAAAATCCCGCCAAGAAGACGGGATTTAATTGCCTGAAATATAAAGATTACAGAGAGTTCTCTACTTTAATGCCAGGGCCCATAGTTGTGGCAATTGCAACGCTCTTAACGTAAACGCCCTTTAAGCTGGATGGCTTTTGGGAGTTCAAACTGGTTAAGAATGCGCGTGCGTTTTCTGACAATTTTTCAGCGCCGAATGACACCTTACCGATTGACAAGTGAACGATGGCTTGCTTATCAACGCGGTATTCAACTTTTCCGGCTTTTGCTTCAGAAACGGCTTTAGCGACGTCAGTAGCGACAGTGCCAGACTTTGGATTTGGCATCAAACCGCGTGGACCAAGCAAACGTGCGTATTTACCAAGCTTTGGCATGTACTGCGGAGTTGCAACCAAAATGTCGAAGTTCAATTCTTCCTTATCCAATTGGCTTAGGAATTCTTCGTCACCGATGATGTCAGCGCCAGCTTTTTTGGCGGCAGCGTGTTCTGATTCTGGTGCAAAAACTGCTACGTGAACATCCTTACCTGTACCGTGTGGCAATGCTACGGTTGAGCGAATGTTTTGGTCGGCTTGGCGTGGGTCAACGCCTAGGCGGATGTGGATTTCAACGCTAGCATCGAACTTGACTGGGCTGGTTTCAGTAGCCAATTTCAAAGCTTCGTCTAAGCTGTACAATTTGTTCTTTTCAACGTTTTTTGCAACGTCTTGATATTTTTTACCGCGGCGCTCCAAGCGTGGATGAGTAACTGGCTTTGGACCTTTCTTTACGTGGGCTTCAGCGTCTTCTGATTGTGGAGTGGTGTCGCCAGCTTCTTTGCGAGCTTCCTTCTCTGCTTTTTCAGCGGCTTCGTCAAGAGCTTTTTGGCTGCGTTTGCCAGACTTAGCAACAACAGCTTCGCGTTCCGCAACAACGTCTTTGTCTTTGTTATCGTGAGGTTTGCTTTCGTTGGTAGCTTCTGCAATTGCTGCTTCGATTTCAGCGATTGTGTTTTTCTCGCTGACTTCTAATTTTAGTTCTGCTGCTTTTTCTAGCAACTCGGCTTTCTTTGCCATAATAATCCTTTCTGTGGTGCGAACGGCAATTTGTTATCTTAACAAATCAACCTCCCAACATTGATTGATAATGTTGAAATTATACCATATTTTCAGAGATTGAGGCAAATGTTTGATTTTATGGAGAAGAATTGTATAATATTTGTACTATGAGTGAAGTTTTAAATAGTCCAAATGGTAATTTTAAGAAAATATCTGAGGAAATGGTAAGTGAAGTTACTTCGCCTTGTGAGGAGGAAGATGACGATATGCCCGTCCCGGAACGATGTAGATATTGCCCGAGAGTAATGGCTATACGGGATGATTTAGATGCTCTCGAAAATTCTGCAAAATGTCTTGCGATAGCGGCTATGGGTGATAAAGTTATAATATCGACTGATGGAAAAGCGATTGATGGAGATGAAGTGACTGAGTATCTTCGTAAAATGGCTATCGAAAAGTTTAATGAGTGGGAGGAAGGAACTAAGATAGCAAAAGAAGAAATCGTAAGGTCTACTAATGGATGCAAAGGGCCTTTATCTCTTGAAGGGTCTGATGATTCTCATGATGTGTGCGTCGTTATATGTAATAGTCCTGAAATGTATAAGTCAGATCGGGGCAAGCCACAAATCGGTGAGCTAGTGGAAGTACGGCGCGACCTGAAAAAAGATGAAGATTAACATATAATTGCTGTTTTTGATAAAATAGTAATTATGGATATAACAATTACAAACATACAAGCAAGGCAAATTTTAGATTCGCGTGGAAATCCGACGGTTGAGGCGGACGTGACTTTGAGCGACGGTTCGTTTGGGCGTGCGGCCGTTCCCTCTGGCGCAAGCACTGGCTCTTTCGAGGCTGTTGAGCTTCGGGACGGCGAGTTGGCGTTTGGCGGTAAAGGCGTGCTTCGTGCGGTCGAAAATGTTAATGGTGAGATTGCGCAGGCTTTGAAAGGCTCTAATCCGTTCGACCAGGCCGCAATTGATGAAAAAATGAAGAGCCTGGACGGTACGCCGAATAAGGCGCGTTTGGGTGCGAATGCGATTTTGGCGGTGTCGCTGGCTGTAGCGAAAGCTGCTGCTAAGTCGCGCGGCGTGGAGTTGTATCAATATGTCAATAGCTTGGCCGGAAATCCTACAATGTGCCTGCCGATGCCGATGATTAATGTGATGAACGGCGGTCAGCATGCGCTCGGTGCGACTGATTTTCAGGAATATATGATTATTCCAACTAGCGCGGCAACTTTTGCGGACGCAGTTCGAATGAGCGCGGAAGTTTTTCACGCGTTGGCAAAAATCCTGAAAGACGAAGGTTATCCTACGACGGTTGGCGATGAGGGCGGTTACGCTCCTCATGTCAGGAATGGTAATATGGAGCCTATTTTGTTGCTATCTCGCGCCATCGAGCAGGCTGGCTATAAATTAGGCGTGGACTTTGGTTTTGCGCTGGACGTTGCGGCGAGCGAGCTTTACAAGGACGGCAAATATAACTTGGCGACCGAACACCGAATTCTGTCGGCTGACGAAATGATTCGCACGTATAAAGCCCTGTTGGAACGCGTCCCCGTTCTCTCGATTGAAGATGGATTGAACGAAGAAGCTTGGGAAGATTGGGAGAAAATGACGGCTGATTTGGGCAATTTTGCGCAATTGGTTGGCGACGATCTTTTGGTGACGAATGTCGAGCGATTGAAGCGCGGAATTGAAGAAAAGGCTGGCAATGCGATCTTAATCAAGCCGAACCAAATTGGCACATTGACTGAGACGATTCAGGCTGTTTTGATGGCGAAGAACGCTGGCTGGAATACGGTGATGAGTCACCGATCTGGCGAGACGGAAGATGTAACAATTTCTCACTTGGCGGTCGGTTTGGGTACGGGTCAAATTAAGACTGGCTCGATGTCGCGTTCAGAGCGAATTGCTAAGTATAACGAGCTGCTGAGGATTGCGGAAAAGCGCCCAGATTTGGAGATTGCGCATCCGTTTGTGAAGTAACTCGCGCAAAAAGACTTCCCCGTAATTCAGAGGAAGTCTTTTTTATTTGGCGATT
>CAUTWR010000007.1:0-15442 GCA_963542105.1 uncultured Candidatus Saccharibacteria bacterium
AATTCATCACGTTGGCGCGTTGCGGCCCCAGCGCATACATAACAATCAGCCCAAGCAGCAGCAAAAGTCCCATATAAAGTACAATCTGATACATCGGTCGGTGACTTCGAACCGGCTGAGCGATAGATTGACGAGTTTTAGCGACCGAATTACGCAATATGACCTCCAGCGAGCGCCAGCATCACACCAATAAATGCCATCACACAGCCAATAACCCAGAATCGCATAGTCACTTTAGTTTCTGGCCAACCAATCGCCTCCAAGTGATGATGAATCGGTGCGGATAAGAAAATTTTCCTCTTGAATAATTTCTTGCTGACGATTTGGGTCAAGCTTGATCCCGCTTCAATTACAAATAGCAAGCCAATCACAGGAAGTAGCAATAACGAATCGGTTAACATAGCCACAACGCCCAGGCACGCGCCATAAGCAAAACTGCCAACATCGCCCATAAAGAATCGAGCCGGGTAAATATTGAACCACAAATAGCTCAAGAGCACTCCGACAACCGTAAAACAAAACCCCGCCAATATAACATGTTGCTGTAATAAGGCAATCACACCAAACGCACCAAAGCTAATACCGAGCAGCCCACCTGCCAGTCCATCCATTCCGTCAGAAATATTAACAGCGTTACCAGTAGCCACCACCGCAAATGCGAACAAAGGAACTATCAACCAGCCAATATTCACCTCACCCACAAACGGCACATGGAAACTTGCCACACCCAGTTTGGCAAAGAAAAACCAACCAAGCACCACGCCAATCAACGTAATCAGCGCAAACTTCACTGGACTACGAAGCCCAGCCGCGCCGCCGCCCAAACCGCGCAGATTGATGATATCGTCAATCAGCCCAACAATTCCGCCGCCAACCAACGCCGCCAAAGGAAGCCAGGTCTGCGCTCGGTCTAAATTAAAAAATATTGTCACCACGAAAATTGAGATTACACCAATCACTCCAGCCATCGTCGGAATGTTTCGCCGCAATTTTGCCGCTTGGAATTTGGCGAAAATCTTTAGTTTTTTTCCGTCAGTACTTTCCGATCTTTGGCGTTTCCAAAAGCGATATCGATAAGCGAAAAACGTATAAATTGGCGTTAAAAACATCGCTAGTAAAAACGCGCCGACGCTCAGTAAAAACACGTGCGTCAATTCATTGGTCATTGTTTGTAAAGCTATTCCCATATTTATTCCTTTGGTGCTATTTTCATATAATCAATCATCCAGTTGGATATATCTGTAAAAATTGGTCCAGCGTGAAGATTTCCCTGCAAATTAATCCCCTTGCCCGGAGCCGCTACACGTACCATTATGACATATTCGGCGCCATTTTTTCCACCGCCATAACCAATATATGTAGCAATTGTTTCTTTTTGAGTATAAGCGCCATTAACCACCGTTTCAGAAGTACCAGTTTTTCCACCAATTTCATAGCCAGATTTGTCACTCTTTGACAAGAATAAAGATCGGCGCGCCGTCGTTAGCATTGTTCGCATCTGCGATGACGTGCCGCCACTTACGGTTTGGCGAATAACTTTATTTTCCGACGATTTCAGATTGCCAGATTCGTCAATTGTACCAACGAGAATGGTTGGCTTGTAATATTGACCGCCGTTAACCAGCGACGAAAATCCAGCCGCGACTTGAACCATAGTCAAATTCATACTCTGTCCGTAAGTCATGGCCGAATAGCGAACCTCATTTCCTTCAGCGCTATCTGGCGGATAAATATAACCCGAAGCCTCGCCCAGCTCAATTCCCGTCTTCTGGCCAAACCCAAATTTGTCATGATAATATTCATACAACGTCTGACGAGCCGACAAATTAATCTGCGAACCATTTCCTAATTTTCGAATAGCGGTAATCGTACCAACGTTGAGCGAATTGTTAAACGCACCTTGAATCGTCATCGTGCCACCCAAGCCTCTTAGGACGTTACACATCGTGCGGTCAGCAACTTTAATACAATCGGTATTATTATATGTGCTGGACGGCGTAATAACGCCCTTGTCAATTGCTGTAGCAAAGCTAAAAGATTTGATAATCGACCCCGGCTCGAATGGCACCATCGACGCACTATCCACGAACACCGACTCGTTTTTCTGTTTAGCAAAATCCGCTGGATTGTAGGTCGGGTAATTCGCCATCGCCAAAACTTGACCGTTTTTCGGATTCATAACAATCACACTTCCCTCGGTGGCGCCAGCCGCTTCAATTCCCTTTTTCAATGCCAATTCAGTCTGGCTTTGAATATTCCGATCCACCGTCAGCGCTAAATTGTCACCAGATTTCGCCTCAATTCGCATATTATTTTTCCCGACCGTCAAAGGTATATTCCTCACGTCAGTTACAGATTGCAATAGCCCGTCCCGACCCTTAAGCTGCTTATTCAAAGAGCCTTCGACACCATATTGACCTTCGCCAGCCGCATTCACAAATCCAAGCACGTGCGCGCCCAGTTCGCCCTCAGGATAATTTCGAATAGAACTTTGCTGATACAACACGCCCGCAAAGTTTTTCTTTTTCAATTTTTCCGCTTGAGTCCTGGTGATATTCTTCGCCAAAACTTCATAACGCGACTTTTTATTATTGAGGCGTTCAGATACATTTTCCGTCATTTCACCGCCAGCAATTTCCCTTAGACTATCAACAAGCTGATTCCGCTCTTTATCATCAATCGACTGCGGGTCCGCGATCACCGTATAGACCGTCTGATTAAGCACCACAGGAACTGGCGTTTTCCCGTCCATCATGTAAATTTTCCCGCGCTCCGCAGGAATGATAAATTGACGCTGCTGACTTGCTCGCGCTAATTCCGTATATTTGCCATATTGCAAAATCTGCAATTGAAATAATCGCAACACAAAAGCCGCCATCACTACAAGTAAAGCGATGGCCAACCAACCAGTTCTTGAACGAATAAGCCGCTGCATACTGCTTACCCTATTATATCACTATTGAGCGTAATGCGTTTCAGTTGTCGTCATAGCTGAAGCAACATTGCTATTCTTAACCTTCTCTAGAGCCGTTAAGCGTGCATTCTGAACTTCAAGCTCTGACTTTTTTGCGCTTAGTTCGGTGATTTTTGTATCCAAGCTCTGCGCTTCATATCCGTAAGCCGTAAGCCTGGTTGCTTGAGTAAGATAAATCAAGCCCAGTACTGTAATCATCAATGCAACTAGCACTGTATGAGCAACAGGACCAAGTTTGACCTGAGACTGAAAACGTGTAGAATTCTGATTTCGGCGCAATTGACCGTGTGAACGTCGTGAAGTAAATGTGGTGGTGTTTGTCATTTGTCTCTATCTTTTATGTTTATATTTGTGTTTAGCATAACAAACCAGCCCGCCCGTTAAAGACAGGCTGGTTTCTCTAAGGTATATTCCGGAATACGCTTTAGTTTAGCCGCGGCGTACTGAAACAGCCTCTGCCTTGTCCGTATTCTGGAATTCTACTTTGATGTGGATTGGCATAATAGCCTCCTTCTTTTTTGTTTTATTTTTTCACGGCGTATCGAAATTTCGCACTTCGACTACGCGGATTGTGAACATCTTCAGTTCCAGACACCGGTTTTTTCTCTGGAACAATCAGCTCAGCCTCATAGCCAGCCGTTGCTTGCTCCGAAAAGTAACGCTTGATCAATCTGTCTTCCAAGCTATGAAAACTAATTATTCCTACTCGCCCGCCCTTATTAAGTAAGCGTGGCAAAAGTGGCAATAGTTCTTCAATCAGCTTAAGTTCGCGATTGACTTCAATGCGTAGCGCCTGAAAGGTACGAGTCGCAGGATGATGTTTCATGCTACCGCGACCAACGGTTTGCTTGATCAGATCAGCCAGCTCAGTCGTTCCCTGAATTGGTCGAGCTTTGACAATTGCCTGCGCAATTCGCCTTGCTCGTCCGGGATTTTCCTCGCCGTAACGAATAATCAGCTGCGTCAAATCATCAACCGAATACGAATTGACAATATCTGCCGCTGTAATTTCCGTCCGATTGTCCATCCGCATATCTAGCGGACCGTCAAATCTGAACGAAAAACCTCTCTCTGCTCTGTCAAGCTGCGGTGACGACACCCCCAAATCAGCCAAAATCACGTCAAACTTACGCCCCTGCTTGACCAAATCTTGCGCCGCACTCACAAAATCTTTGTGAATTAAAGTTACGCCTTTTTCAGCCAAATCGCCCAATGTTTTAATCGCGTTTTCATCACGATCGACTAACACTGAGTTCAAGTAATTATCCGTCCTATTTAAGAATGCCCTGGCATGGCCGCCATAGCCAGCCGTCAAGTCGAGATACGACTCGCCTTCGACTGGCTGCAGCTTGCTAAGGGTTATCTCCAAAAGTACGGGAACATGAATCGGTTCGCTCGCTTGGAGTTCTTCCGACTGTGGTGGATGTTCTTTAATACTCATCATTATTCCATTATACAGAAATAATGCTCGAGATCACCTAACTGGATATTTAATTCTGGCTTTTTTGTATTTGTGTTTTGTTTGTTTTTGTTGTCTTAGAGTGGAAATTTGTTGATTGTCAGTAACAACCATGTTTTCCAAAGAGACTTATGTGTGAGGTGGAGTTTTTTTGGGAGGTGTTTGAGGAAGGTGCGTTGCCGTTTTTAATGTGGAGCAAATTGCCACATGCCATTTTCAAATACCCAGATAGTTGATCTCGAGAGGTTTTAATTGTTAAAGTGCTTAGCTAATCTACTATTCCGCATTCTCGGCCGCTATTAGCCGAAAATATTCCCCCGCTCGCACAGCAACGACTTCTCTGTCAATTCCAGCGTAGTCGAGCAAATGCTGCTCAATCGTCACTCGTCCTTGTTTTTGGTCGAGCGCCGATGCGGTTTTACCTCGTCGGAATTTAACGTTCAGGTCGGCAACTCGCTCATCCAGAATACTTCCTGTTAGAGCGCTTTCCACTTCCCGATCCCAGATTTGCTGTGGATACAAGTGGAGATATTTACCAAACCCGCGAGTTAGCACAACGCCTGATGCAAATTCTGCCCTGAGCTCAGCCGGAATTGTCAAGCGTCGCTTGTCGTCCAACTTACGCTCAAAGTAATCTGTCTGCACGTCGTCCTTCCTTCGTGGTAGATTAGTTGTTTTTTACAGTGGATGTTTGTTTTTGTTGGTGATTTTCCATCAACTTTCGTTCCACTGACTCCACTATACTACCCACAGCTACCCACTTGCAAGCCCTTTTTATGACTTTTTACCCATTTTTGCATCAAATAAAAACTTTTCCACATTTTTGTGGAAAAGCCTAGTGTTAAGTTGATGTGAACCTACGCTATTAATCGTTTCTTGATAATAGATTAGCAGTTAAAGTTATTTCAGACCAAATTTCGACAGCTCACCCCTGTTATGATACAATGCAGATATGAAAAAAGCTATAATAGCCGCACATATTAAAAAACTCCTAGGATGGTTGTTAACCGCCCCTAAAATCACAATAATAGCCATACTCATTACTACGATAGGAGTGAATTGGTCATCGAATGCAGCAATACCCCATCAAGTAGCCACTAATACAATCTATACAGCACTAGGGGTCGGAGGGTTTGGTTTTATTTTATCTATAGTAAGAACAGTTAAAACAGAGAAAGGTAGACCACGTAGAATAAAAATACTTGGTACAATAATGATACCTATAATAGGAGCTGCAGCTTTAATAGGAAATCATCTCCCCATTTACATGTTTAATCAACAACAAGAAGAGCCTCAACAATTCCAAAATTTCGACATCAGACAAAAGCCCACACAGCCGGCAACCCAAGATCCCGAGTTGTTATCCGAGCTACAATACCTGGAAGCTACCTATGACTATCATAAATTAAATCTAATATACACAGATAATCCAGCCGCAGATTGCAAGTGGGACTTGGCAGGTGGATGTTATTCTGACTTTCAAAAGACTATAAAAATGAAGAGAAATACCAACAAGACAATCCTTCGGACAATCTTAGCTCACGAATATTTACACTACGCATGGTACGAAAATCACCTAGACACAGACCGTAGACTAGTGTCAGATCTCATAGCTCTATATGGTAGATATCCAGAATTTCGACAGCGAATAGCTGGCGTAGATGATCATTATCAAGCTTCTGGAGGACTATTGCCCACAGAACTTTTTAGTTATGGATGTACGGAAATATCTGATGCAAAACTTGGTAGTTATATAGCAGGAAAGTGTAGACAATATATAAATATCAATAAATTACCCGCTCTATTCTAATACCTATCACCCCTGTATCTCTCAGCAAATTCCCTACTTGCCTGCCTCAAAACCTCATCGATTGCCAGCGCGTCAGGAGAAACTTCCAGCGCCCTACGGTTAATTCCATATAGATATAAATTGTCCAAATCTCGTACGCGACTCAAAGCCACATAACCCATACCTTCAACAAACGCCTTTCTCAGGTCAATCTTAGCCGCATCCAGTGTCATTCCCTGACTTTTGTGAACCGTTATAGCCCACGCCAAACGCAGCGGAACCTGAGAAATACTCGCTCGTTTGCGCTCTCCGTCTCGCAATTCCCAAACATCCGGTACCATCGTCACCCGACGACCATCTCGAAACTCAACAACCGGATATTCCGTCAGCGGCTCGAAATCAACTACCGTACCGATGCTTCCATTGGCATATAATTTTTGCGGCGAATTTTTAACCGCCATCACCAACGCGCCCAGCTTAATCACCAGATTTTCTGGCGCCAGGACCGACCTTTGCAGATTCTCTACATAAATTTTCGAGCCCGTCGTCGTTTGCTGATACGAACGCTCTTCTCCTGGCAATTCCGCCAGTTTTTGAATATTGATATCATCGACATCAACGTTTACGGTGTGTAGTTCTGTGATATCACCATCTGGCGGCTCAATTTCCGTGCGCGCCAGCAACGCCTCGACGTGACGTCGCCTAACATCGCCAGTTCTTAGAGCGGTCAGAATCTTCAAAAGCCGCTCATCATTCTGACGATATTGTCGCTCCAAATACAAAACCGCCGGCTGAAGTTCTTGCCAAGCATCAGAATAAACCACAAATCCGCCGCCCTGCTCGTTCGGACGATTCACTGGTGGCAATTGGAAAAAATCGCCACTCATCACCAGCTGAATACCGCCAAACGGCTGATCATTTTCCCTGACGGTTCGTAAAACTTTATCAATCATATCCAGCCGAAAATCGTGAAGCATTGAAATCTCGTCAATAATCAACACGTCGGTTTTAGAAATCACATCACGCCGCGTTTTTGACAATCGTTCAAAAAAATTGTTCGGCAAATGATCATTCACACCAATTCCACTCCAGCTGTGAATCGTATTGCCCCCAAGATGCGTCGCCGCCAGACCAGTTGTCGCTGTTACCGACACCTTTTTACCCCGTTTTCGCGCCTGCGCAATAAAAGTATTCAACAGGTAAGTTTTGCCCGTTCCAGCCGCACCAGTCAGCAACGCCGACCGACCGCTCAGCAGAATAGCCAGCGCTAATTCTTGATCCATTTTAGCCTCGTGGCGGTTCGCCTTCTGGCTCATCGAGCAGCTTCTTCGACTTAATTTCGTAACGCTTGCCCGTGATTTTACTCTCGATATAATCCTCATTGATGAGATTTACGAACATATCCAAATCATTGCCGTCCATGATAATAATCGCGCCGTTATCATCACTCATCAATTCCAATTGCATCTCATCAGCATAGTCCAAAACATCTTCCTGTTTAACCGCGCCGATTTCCAATTTCTGCAATTTATTAATCGTCTTCTTGCGCTCTTTCACCAACGCGTTAAGATCCATTCCCTCCGGAAAACTTAGCTTATATTCCTTCTCAATTTCCGCTACTTTTTTATCAGCAATCACCTGCTTTTTATATTCATAGCCAAACATTCGCTCAAATTTTCCAGGATTAAACGCAAAAATATCTTTACCAACAATCAAAACTTGATTATCATCTGGAACCTTAAAGCCAACCTCTGCATTAAACGAACCAAATTTTCCATCAGAAAATTCCCAAGCCAGCGCGCTCTTCAGCGTCTGACCTTGCTGGATTAGCTTAACCGTATAGAATGTCGCGTCAGGATTATTCGGATCGGTAAATCGCGCCACAATTCCCTTCATGCGCTTAAACTCGTGCTCAGTTTCCGAAAACTCCACGATGTCGTGACGTTCATGTTCAATCAAATGAATCAGCGTCTCGGCTCGTCCAACCTTCTCCAGATCAGTTCTCAATAAAACATTATCTTCCGACTCACTCAACTCATAATCACGGACACTCAGTCCAGTCCCCGCACCCAAATTAACTTGATTAATGTAATCAAACAAAAACAACGGCCTAAGTTGCTGCTCAACATCGCCTTTTATCGGCATAAAATACGGCGTGTAATTTTTGCTAAATAAGAACAGCTCTATCTGTAAATCATTCTTTTTTGCGTCATTTTGATTTGCCCACAAAAAAATATCAGTCGTTTCCCTCACTTCTTCCATTTTTCTAGTATAGCAATTTTTATCAGATGTCGCTAGCTGTTATTTTGTCAATCTTTCGCCTTCACGTGCTCGATTAGCCCATTCGTCCGCCAATTCATTTCCTTCGTCGCCCTCATGGCCACGCACCCAACGCAAATCTGCTTGAGAATTCGAATATAGTTCATACAATTTGCGCACAATATCCAGATTTTTAATATCACCGCCCTTCTTCGTCCAGCCACGCTTTTCCCAGCCCGGGGCCCATTTGGTAACAACATTAATCCAAAACTCGCTATCAGAATAAATCACACACGGCGCACCGTCAGCGTCTTTCAATGCCGCAATTAAAGCTTTGCCCTCCATGCGAATATTCGTCGTATCGCCATCTTCCGATCCCAAAATATAAGGTTGAAGATCACGGATAACCGCAAACCCCCCAGGACCAGGGTTTGGTGAAGCAGAACCGTCAGTATAGTAAGTTGTCATTAGTATGATTATATCACGCACAAGTCGTTAATTAGCTAGCAACGCAATAAGACTCTCTAGGAACTTGTCTTGATTGAGAGCAGACTTCGGATTAATGCCAAGTTCACCTGTAATCTTACTATCTATCATATCGTAGCGTCGCTTGTGCAAATCTCCTAGAACCTCTTTTGCAAGACTGACTATTTTCATTCTCTCGACACGTTGACGAGTCGTCTCTTCCTCTAGGTTGTCTTCGCTAAAACCCAGAGACTGCAGGTATTTATAGACAAGATGAGACACTTCTTCTATGCGCGCACGACGTCGCTCGTCTTTCGTAAGGAACTGTATCTCAATTGGTATTTCAGCGTCATCAATGTCCACAGCAAACGTAACTTTAGATGTTTCGTAAATAGAATACCCTCGTTTTTCACACTTTTCATCGGTATCAATTTTTACCAAATATTCATCCGAACTCACGCCCAACTTACGAAGATTACTCTCCACAATATCAACATATTCTTTAGTTCCCTGGATATACACAGGTCTGTTTTTACCACGAGCACACATCGGCCTAAATTCTCTCAGCCTATCAGCAATAAAGTGCGCAAAATCATGGGCTACTGTTTCACGGTCTTTGGATATCACCATCATACCAGCAATATCCATAATTCCGTCACCACCCTTAAGTTTATCCGCAAGCGACCCTACAGTTTTAATACGCCAATTTCCAGCAACCATATTGCCATAATCAGTATCAGCTGCAAATTCACCCATGTGAGTAGAATATTCGCCAGAATCATCATCTTTACAAATAGCGTAATTGATAGTACCGTCATTCACGCCAAATATCTTGCCTGCAATTTTCTCCATACCAACTTGCAAAACTCTATTCTGAATTTTTTCAGCAGATTCAATAAGCTCAGCTTTGCATTGGCCAATCAAACGCCTAATTTTAGCTACGCTACGCAGCTCTGCAGCAAAAGCCTCATATCCCATCGCCTCAAGAATTGGAGCATAGAACGACTCAGCCTCCAACACATCCTGTAAAACCGCAGACTCTCTCTTTGACGATGGATGCTGCAAATTATCCATTATCTCAGCACCTTTTATTATAAACGCCTCAATATTAACTTTGTCCATCTCTATCTTTATCTGGACGAGATCTAATAATGGCTGAGCAACCCTCCATTGCTCCGGAGAGACTTCGCCCATATACCTCTCAGCAACCAGAGAGTATGTCTCTCGATAATCATCGTTAGACTCTTCTTCGGCGATTTTAGCCATCAGCTTACGATGATGTGCTGCGCTTTGCTCAATCTCAGCCATATCGGCCAGTAAGCATGCGGAGTATTTCAACTGATCATGGCTAACATTTTCATCATCCATAAACTCATAAAGTGCATTCGCAGCGTTACTAGCCCATATATCGTTATATTTTGTACTCTTTTTATTAAACATTCTATCGGCAACATCATGAATCAACGACAACGAAGCTGCCTCTGATGGTAAATCATCACCCGTATATTCTTTTACGATCTTATATACTCGGTAAGCGTGATCCTTAAAATCTTCACGCTCACCTTCGACGCAGCTAATATAACTGTCTAAGGCCCTATGACACGATTCATGAAAAACCTCTTCTGCGGGTATAATCTCTTTTTCGTTTAAAACACAGTTTTCACTTGACACAACTTTCGCATTATACCATATACTATGGTAATTTGCAAGTGTCAATCAGTCTACGCAAAATAAATCCGCATCAATTCGCGCGCTACCCTGTCGGCATCGTGACGAATCAAACTGCGCTGAGCCGCTAACGGATCGCTACTGGAGTTCGTATTAACCCACACGTCATCAGCAATCAAACGCTTGCCCGACGCATAATAATGCTTTTTCTTCAGCAATTCCTTATCCCACTCGACCAAATATTCGCCGTCGTGAGCATATTTCTTTATCAATTCCTCTGGCGGACGATGATTATTGTAAAGCACATAATCCATATTCACCCCTGAAAATCGCTCAATTTCATCCGCAAAATCCGCCACGGTAAATCCATCAGTCTGCGTTGGTTTTGTGACCAAATTGCAAACATAGACTTTCTTCGCCTTCGTTTCGGCAAGCGCCCGAGTAACGCCTCGAACCAACAACGCTGGCGCCAAACTACCATATAAAAGTCCCGGCGCAATCACCACCAAATCGGCATCCAAAATCGCTTGACGGGCTCGCGGATTAATCGTAGCTGGCGGCTTAAGCTCTAACCACGGACGCTCGCCGCGCGGAATCTTTAGCGACTCAGCCGCATGTTGACCATCAACAACCGTGCCATCCTTCAGTTTAATCGACATTGTCGTGTCATCCAGAGTAATCGGATAAACTCGGCCATTAACGCCCAGAACTTCACTAGCTAATTCAACCGCATCAGCAAAACTCCCCGTCATCTTCTCAAGTGCCGCCATAAACAAATTGCCAAACGCGTGCCCTTTCATACTGCCCTCGCCGAACCGGTAATTGAATAAATCGCGAACTTTCGGCGAAGTGCTTAACGCCACCAGGCATTGCCTGACGTCACCCGCCGGCAACACGCCCAATTCATCGCGCAACACGCCAGTTGAGCCGCCATCGTCGACCATATTGACCAACGCTGTAATGCTGTGTGTATATTTTTTCAATCCAGAAAGCAGCGTGAAACTTCCCGTTCCGCCGCCAATAACTACAACTTTTACCCCAAAATAATCATTATTCGAACCATCTATCATGCTTGAATTATAGCACTCTGAAGAATCTAAACCAACGTACCTTTTGGCAACGCCCATTCCAAGAATGGCTGCTGTTGACAATCAATCGCGTTAATAATATGCGTGGCAATTTTTGCAGGATCGTTGAAAAACATATAGTCAGCTGGAAGATCGCGCCCATTCCAAAACGGAGTTTTCATAGCGCCGGGCAAAAATAGCGCAACCCTAACTGGAAGTTTTTGCTCATCCGCTTGCATTCCCAAACTTCGCGCCAAACCCGCTTGAGCATGCTTCGTCGCAACGTACACAGCTTCATCCGAGCGCGCTTTAACGCTACTTGTCGACCCGATAATCGTCAGTACAGACTTGCGATTTTGTGTTGACATCTTACGCCAAGCCCATTGAACCAGCGGCAACGCGCCCGAAAAATTAACTTCCGCCATACTGCGAACACTCGGCTGATCTTCAAAATTGCCGCGCCAGCCATATCCAGCCGCCCACACAAATTGATCAATATCATCGCCGTTTAAGATCTGCTCAATTAGCGCCGACGCCGACTCCACTTGATCTGAATAATACACATCCAGAGGAAAACCTTCGCCGTGCTTCTGCGGATTATGAGTCTTGCCCAGAACCAGCACGCGCTCGCCACGTTCTCGCAACTGCTTCGCCATTTCTAATCCGAGCCCACTCGTCCCACCAAGAATAATATGCATATGGTTATTATAGCAATGACAATATTAAATGTAAATTCCGTATCTAAGCCTCGGCCACGCTTCTGCCAGTTCCTCGGCCGAAAATTCCTTGACAGAATCCAGCTCCTGCAAAGGCGTTTCCAAACAAAGCCCAACAGCCACGGCAGCCACTCGCCTCATGAGATATTCCGCATTATCTGAAGAAAAATAGGCATCCTTGTCGAAATCCCCTTTCATTCTGCCGAAAGACTGCACACCCAGCTTATCTCGCCAGCTTCGCAACTCAACCCTATCATACGGAAACTGAGATGGCGATTGTATGGATGTGGACTGACTAGGGAGACGCTTCTCCGCTAATTCAACGTGTCCCGAATATTTATCATCACGACTAGCCAATATTATGCCCATGTCAAAAATCCGACCTTTTTTAATAGCCAATCTGGTCAATAGTGTAAATAACGAATTTTCATCGACTTTACTGAGGTCACCGACAATATTCTCGATTTTAACTATGGCGCCGTAATTATCAGTTTTCTTCATACGCAAAATCTTGTACATTAGCTATATCAATCAAAAGATACGCCGCCTGTACTTTTTTCCATGCCTGATATTCTATACTATTTTATGTAAAAAGTCAATACTATTCTGTCGGCAAACTCTTTGCGCCACACAATTTCTGCCACTTCAAATGTACTTTATATCGAAGCGGCGCACCCGACTCGCTCTCTTGGAGCCGCAACTCTTCAGGATCAATAAACATCACTTCGTCCGCATCAACGCCCGCTGAAAAATCAAAATTTTCCGTCCACACACGACAAGAAAAACAAATTTGGTTAGCGTCAATTCGCTCAATATAAATCTCGTCCGACGCGTCAAAAAGCTGATAGCGAAGATTGCCCTTATAGCCAACTTCTTCATACAATTCCCGCTTCAAAGCCGACTCAAAAGTTTCACCATAATCCATTCCGCCGCCAGGAAGATCCCAAAGCGGCCGCCCATCCTCTTTAACAACCAAAATCTGCCCAGCATCATTATAAATCAGAGCCTTTATGGAAACGCGATACAGACAATCCATATGGTCCGTTCCATCTAAATTCTGTGTAATGATACGTCCGTTGGTGATTTTTGCCATGAAAGTCATTATACTACACCCGAGCGCTAGATAGCTAATACCATTTCACCTACAGTATACTCTGTCTTTCCAATATCCATTTACTAACTACTCATTGGGTGTTAATAAGTTAGGAATTACCTAAATTACCTAATTGTGATACTCTTTTATTTCATGTTCATACTCAGCTAAAAGATTCTTCGAATAAATCTTTTCATTTTTTGAATTTCTAACTTCTTTCCAAAGAATGGCAGCTACTTTTAACTTGTTCGAATAGTTGCGACTATTTTCGTCTGCACAGAAATCCTTTAAAAATTGATTCCATTGACAAACCGAATTATCATATTTAGCATAATTTGATTTCCCATAATAAACTCTTAGCATATCCTGAATTGTAAAATTCAAATCATTTTCTCTCTTTACTTTTCTCCAGGCGGTAGCCATGTCAGCAGTAAATTTAAAAGGTGCAATACCTATTACGGCAGAGAAATATTCTCTAAATTTTGTATTAAAGGAAAACCCACATTCAAGTAATGGCATATCTAGAGTAATATTTTCAACTTGCTTTGTTTCGTTTTTTATTGATGATTTTTTAATTAAATTACCCTTAAAGTACTGCTCAATAATATAATTAAGTTCTTGTTTTGTACCTCTATGTTCTAATGCTAGCGACCTGCATATCTGTGAAAGTTCTTCACGATACCAATAGTATTGATTAAACTCATCAAACGATGTGATTTTATCAAACTCAGGTCTACTTTTTGTCAATCTTTTATCTCCTCAAAACCAATTTGCTTTTTCGTATCTAGTATCTACAGCTCCTCAACCTTCACCCGCCTCTGCTTGGTCGTATCCCGCTCGCGAACAGTAACAGTGTCATCTTCCAGCGTCTGAAAATCAACGACCACACAGTGCGGCGTACCGATTTCATCCTGACGGCGATAACGCTTACCGATATTCCCATTGTCATCCCACATAACACGTCCAGGATTTTTCTTAGATAGGCTAGCGTAAATTTCACGCGCCTTCTCCACCAGTTCCGGCTTATTCTTAAGTAGCGGCGAAACGGCAAATTTAACCGGCGCCAAATGTTCTGGAAGCGCCAGATAAACACGCTTGCTGCCGTTCTGCTCGTCCTCACGATAAGCGCTCGACAAGACCGCCATCAGCGCCCGCTCAACACCAAAACTCGGCTCAATCACGTGCGGCACAAACTTCTCGTTCGTCCCCTTGATCGTATACTCCATACTCTTTCCGCTGACGCGCTGAATATTCATCAGGTCAAAATCAGTCCGATACGCAATTCCCATCAACTCTTCCTTGCCAATTGGAAAATCATATTCAATGTCAATCGTCTTCTTACTGTAATGCGCCCTGTCTTCTGCCGGAACATCCAACTCGTGAATATTCCTAGGATCTAATCCCAACGCTTCCAAAAACTCGTGCGTCGACTTTAATAATTCATCAAACGCTTCCTGCCAATTTTCTGGATTGACAAAATACTCAATCTCCATTTGCTCAAACTCGCGACTGCGAAAAACAAAATCTCGCGGCGCAATTTCATTACGAAACGCCTTGCCCTGCTGAGCAATTCCAAACGGCAAGTCTGGATAAAAACTATCAACAACGTTCTTAAAATTGGTAAAAATTCCCTGAGCAGTTTCTGGACGAAGATATGCAACGCCGTCTTCACTTTCGGTGGCGCCGACGCTCGTCTTAAACATCATATTAAACGTGCGAGATTTACTCAGTGGATTTCCGTCTGGACTTTTAATTCCTTTTTCTGCAATCACTTCGTCCATTTGTTCCATCGTCAAGCCGTCAACATCAATACCATTGTCCTTAAGAATGTGGTCAGTGCGATAACGCCGATGATTAACCATATCTTCACACAATGGGTCAACGAACGTATCAACGTGCCCACTCGCCTTCCAGACTTTCGGATTCATCAAAATCGCCGCATCGACGCCATA
>CAUTWR010000008.1:0-14981 GCA_963542105.1 uncultured Candidatus Saccharibacteria bacterium
TTAAAAGGAGGAAAAAATGACGAAGAATAAAAAAGCTGAAGATTTAGAGAAAGAAGTTGCTGAGCTGACGTCGGATCTGCAACGAACTCGAGCGGATTTTGAGAATTATCGTAAGCGCGTGGAAGCGGAAAAGCGGTCGGCGCATGAGATGGGGCAAGCTAAGTCGGTGATGAAATTATTGCCAGTCATCGATACAATTGAGCGAGCTGTTGCCAACGTCCCAGAGGAGATTCAAGATGATGCGTGGGTTAAGGGTGTGGCTGGTCTGGGTAAGCAACTAGATAAGCAATTGAAGGAGATTGGTTTGGAAAAAATTGACGCCAAACCCGGAACTTTATTTAATCCCGAATTTCATCAGGCTGTTCAATTTGACGAATCAACGGATGGCGACAAGGAAGTTGTTGCCGAGGAGCTTCGCGCCGGTTATACTTTGAACGGCTCGGTTATTCGCGACGCAATGGTAAAAGTTGCTCGTCAATAATAGACGTTTATAGTGAAATAAGTGCGCTACTTATTTTTTGGAGTGGCGCTTTTTATTTACTAATAGAATAATTGCAATAACGATCAGAGATATGCCAATTGCAAGACCTATAAATAAAGATTCTCCGGTGTTTTCGAGAAGATTACCAGATTGCGTAACAGTCTGATATGAAGTACTACTTCCTTGATGGCTTTCTTGGTGACCAGTAGTAGTGCATGGCTGGCCGTTAGTATAACTGCCTGCACCGTAGCTACTACAGTTATAAGTGGCAGAAAAATTGTGAAATATAATTCGATTACTCATCATGACTCTATTGATTTTATAAGCATTACTACTATAATAGAGGAGTAATACTATAAAAACAAGGGGGATGTGTTATGCCACAGATTGGCGTTCCGGAGCTGGTTGTAATACTAGTTATTTTACTTATATTGTTTGGTGCAAAAAGATTGCCTGAGTTGGCGCGAAGTATCGGTTCATCAGCAAGAGAACTAAAGACAGCGTTCAAGGAGGATGATGAAAAGAGTAGTGCGTCGCAATCTGGCGAAGCGAAAGACAAGTAACTCGTCACAAGTTTCTGGCTCATCGCCAGTATTTATGGATCACATCCGAGAGTTGCAATGGCGACTTGCTATTGTTGCACTTGCTTTTTTGGTAACTGGTGCGGCGGTGTATCCATTTTTCGATAAAATTGTAGCGTTATTGCTTAAGCCGCTTGGAAATAATCTATCTTTGGTGTATTTAACGCCAGGGGGCGCTTTTAATTTTGCCGTACAAGTGTGTATTTACGCTGCAATGATTGGGGCACTACCTGTTGCGCTGTATCATATATATCGCTTTGTTATGCCTGCGGTCGAGAAAACGACATTACGAGGGGTGCTTGGATATTCCTTAAGTTCTTTATTGCTGGCAGCTGTTGGCGTTGCTTTTTCATACTTTCTAGCGTTGCCGGCAGCTATTCAATTCTTGACTAGTTTTGACTTGAAAAACATCAGCCCTATGCTGACGGTTGAGTCGTATCTTTCGTTTGTAATGACATACTTGCTTGCCGGGGCATTGTTATTTCAATTGCCTCTATTCATGATAATCATAAATCGTATAAAGCCAATGACTCCGCGGATGTTAATGTCTGGCCAGCGACATGTTATTCTTTGGTCTGTGGTATTTGCTGCGGTCATTTCTCCAACTCCAGATGCTGTAAATCAATTACTATTAGCGGTTCCGATAATCGTGATGTATCAAGTGGGAATAGTAATTATCCTATTGAAAAACCGTAAGCGAGCGGATAAAAAATCGAAAGACGGTTTGTTGACTCATTCGATCGTCGTAGATAACGAGTTGGCAAATCATACTGCAAAAGAGATCAAGCCTCGTCCTACGGAAGCGAAGAAAGTGTCTGTTTGTACCGAGTCAGAGACGCCAATCTTAGTGAAAAAACCAGCATCGAATCACACATTAGTTAGCCGTCGCTCGCTTGATGGATTTGTGGCGATGAAGACAGAAAAACCATCTCCGGTAGTAAATAAGAAGGCTATTCCGAAGAAAACAGTCTCAAAACCTGTACCAATAAGAAGGTCTTTGTCTCGATCCGTAGACGGATTTTCTATACCATCTCGGTCTGTTTCGGTATCCGTTCCTTCTAGATCTGTAAAGCTTGTATAAAATATATTTGCATACTTAAATATGTGGTGATATAATTTACCACAACAATAGAAAAAACAAAAAAAGAGGAAACTATGAACACACCAATTCAAGTTAACGAATTATTAGATAAACCGATGGACCGTCGGGAATTTCTTAAAAACGTTGGAATTGCAGGACTGTTTGTTATGGGTGGCGGAACGATTGTGCGATCGATAGTCGATTTTATGTATCAGCAAAAGCAGCCTCGTCAGGTTGCTATTGCTAAAACTTCTGCGTATGGTGCAAGTCGTTATGGCGGCATGTAATTTGATAATATTTTGCAATTTTTACAGTAATTGTATATTATAAGATAAAAGCTAAAGGTTAGTTTGCATACGGGGAGGATAAGATGGCAAGGTTACCGCAGCCTGGTGGCGACGATGGAAATTGGGGCATAATATTAAATGAATATTTGCGACAAATTCACACAGAGTCTGGAGATTTGAAGCCGTCCACTGTTGGAAAAGATGCTATTCAAAATGCGGCAATTACTGAAGATAAATTAGCGTCACCACTTGTTGCAAAAATTAATGCAATTCCTGCTGGAGGTGGTGGCGGCGTAACCGCGCAATGGACCCCTCAAATGCAGGCTCAAGCCCAGGGATATTGGATAGAATATGGATCTACTCCTCCGACAGAAACGACTAAGTATGGCGTGCCGGTTATTTGGGCTCGAGATTCAGGTATGTCTCAGCCTATACCGGTTAGTGCCAGTCCACCGTCTTTTCCGTAGCCGACAATACAGTTACTGTCCCTAGTATGGTCGGCCTCCGTTATAAAATGGGGCAAGATATTATAAGTGGCCAGGTCTCAGTACCTGGCAGTGGTGAGCGCACGGTAACAATTACAGCTGAAGCGCTACCGGGATATTTATCAATTGGCGATGCTACCTGGACGAGGGTGTATGGTAAGCCAACAAATCTTCAATTGCTTTCGGCTGATGATTTTCGCGGTACAGCTGGTGAGTCTTTAGTTCCGGCAAGTGCGCCTACTGTGCATAACGTGCGTTATGGTCGTGAGTTTCCTGTCGTTGGTGCTCGTCGAATACGTTGGTGTGCGCCGATAGGATTTACGGCCGTCTCAGTCTTAGCAGGCAATAATGAGATTCACAGCAGCTCTAACTCTAATTTGCTTCAAATAATTGAGCCACTAACAGACGACGTTGAAATAGATATCGACGTTAAAGAGTGGCCAACTTCTCGTGGATCAGGATTCGCGTTGAATATGACGACTACTAGTAGTGGTGGCGGTGGTCCAGAAATTCAATTTTTTATAGATGGAACTCAAATACATGTTCGTCCTATACCAGGCGGAATCTTTAGGAGAGATGCATCTGCTATTGGTGTTTGGAAGATTCGTCGTAAGGGCCGTATAATTAGCGTAACATCACCTAATGGAACTTCTATGTCATATGATGGCACCCGCGACACGACTACTTGGGGTGATAGGATTAAGTTCCTTACATGGCCATCACCCGAGGGTGTTCTACGTATAGGCGGCATTAAGGTGTTGGGGGTTATATAAGATGACAATGCGAGTTTGGCAATCAACTCCTGGTCGCTGGTTAGCGACTGAGCCGTGTATATTTCGAAATGGCGAATGGGTAACCGTAGACGCTGATAAATTTCCTGGAGCTGTTCTAGAGTCAATGTATGCGCCAAATTATATAGGCAAAGGAACAATTTGGCAGCGAGACGTCAGTAATATGCCATTAGCTCCTAATTCAGACGCGATGGCAAAATGGATGGATGACAATTCTCCAACTCCATGGGGCGCTGGTGCGTTTGGCGCAAAGACTGGTATAAATACTAGTGCGCAAGGTACTAGGCCAATTGCAACCTATTTGGTTGATTCGTCTCATCCTCGTTGTGAATATCAATATATGGATAAATGTCGCGGTTACGGAATTACTGCAGATGAAATATCGCATTATTTATTAGGTAAAATTCCTTGGCCACATTTTGCAAAACCTGCTCAGAATGGTGACCTTGGTATGGCGATTTATGACATAGCTACAGGTATTATGCGTGAGTATTTTTTTGTGGAACCCGCAAAAGACGGCACGCCAAAGCACTGGACTGCTGCTACTGGAGGATTTTCTCTGGCAAAACCTGGTTTAGTTGATTTGGCTAAGACAAATTATGCTACGCAATGCCAGGGCGGTGGTTCTGCTGTAGTTTGTATGCATAACTCGCTTGGCTTTATTGGTATATCGGAAATACGTCGGGGTTATATTGATCATGCTTTGGCGTTTACTACGGCGAATTTCGCACGTGGATTAGAGCCTTCGTGGCCAGCACAATTATCAGATGGCAAGGCTCCGGAAGACCAAGCTCCTTTTTCGCCAAGGCACGGGCAGTGGGCAAGGTTATCTGCTGATGTTGATCCTGATTATGACCCTAATACATCTCAGCCGTACAACCCGATGACGCGCTTATTAATTAAGGCTGCTAAGAAATATGGTCTTGTTGCTACGGATACGAATGCCTGGTGTCATGCGTTCAATGCGGAGTGCGGCTATCAAGAAAAGGCAGTTTTCGGTACTGATCCGTGGGAGAGTGGCGAATTGTTTAAAGTACTTGATCCAAAAGGAGAATATGGCCTTAGAACATTTGACGTATCAGACTTTCCGTGGCGAAAAACCGAATGGGCGGAAGTTGATTGGGGAAGGCCTGAAATAGATTTTTGGACAAGACCAGGAACTTATTGGCCGTATCGTCGTTCGGGCAATTAAATTGTATAAAATTGATTGTTAGCACTCTTGACATGAGAGTGCTAATTATTTATACTGAGATAGTTGGCACTCGCCACGAAAGAGTGCTAGAATGAATATAAGATATAGACCAGATGTGATCATAACAGAAAGGGGAATCATATGGGTAAAATTATTGGTATTGACCTTGGTACGACCAACAGTGCATTTGCATATATGTTGGCTGGAAAACCAGAGGTGATTTCTAATGCCGAAGGTAATCGTACTACACCGTCTGTAGTTGCGGTTAATAAAAAGGGTGAACGACTTGTTGGTCAAGTTGCTCAGCGTCAGCGCGTAACAAATCCAAAAAACACGATTTACGGCGTTAAGCGTTTGATTGGTCGTAAGTTTGACGACAAGGAAGTGCAAAAAGACTTGGATATCATGCCGTACAAGATTGTTAAAAAAGGTACTGGCGTGGCGGTCGAAATGGGCGATAAGGAATACACACCAGAAGAAGTTTCAGCAATGATTCTTAGTAAAATCAAGGCTGACGCCGAAGCTTTCTTGGGTGAAAAAGTGACGGAAGCAGTGATTACAGTGCCAGCTTACTTTGACGATTCACAGCGTCAAGCGACTAAGGACGCTGGTAAAATTGCTGGATTGGAAGTTAAGCGTATTATTAACGAACCGACAGCTGCGGCTTTGGCTTATGGTTTAGAAAAGAGTAAAAACGACGAAACTATCGTAGTGTTCGACCTTGGTGGTGGTACGTTTGACGTGTCGGTGCTGGAGCTAGGCGACGGTGTGTTTGAGGTTAAAGCAACTAATGGTGATACACACCTTGGTGGTGAAGATTTCGACAATGTTATTGTCAATTACTTCTTGGACGACTTCAAGTCGAAGGAGGGAATTGATCTTCGCAAGGATAATGCAGCGATGCAACGTCTGAAGGATGAGGCTGAAAAGGCGAAGAAAGAATTGTCGACGGTTACTGAATATGAAGTCAACATTCCATTTATTACCGCTGATGCTGATGGTCCAAAGCACTTTGAGATGAGCTTGAGTCGTGCCAAGTTGGAAGATTTGGTTAAGGATCTATTAGATCGCTTAGATGGCCCAGTAGAAAAGGCTTTGAAGGATGCCAAACTTTCTAAGTCCGACATTAACAATGTAGTTATGGTTGGTGGAATGACTCGTATGCCAGCTGTGGTTGAGCGCGTAAAGAATTTCTTTGGAAAAGATCCAATGCAAGGCGTGAACCCAGATGAGGTTGTGGCTGTTGGTGCTGCAATTCAAGGTGGCGTCTTGGCTGGTGATGTTAAGGATGTGTTGCTTCTGGATGTGACTCCGCTTTCTCTTGGAATTGAGACGATGGGCGGCGTATCGACGAAGTTGATTGACCGAAATACGACGATTCCAACAAGCAAGAGCGAGGTTTTCTCGACAGCTGCTGATAACCAGCCTCAGGTGGAAATTCATGTTCTTCAGGGTGAGCGCGAGTTTGCTAATGACAATAAGAGTTTGGGTCGTTTTGTGCTTGATGGTATTGCGCCAGCACCACGCGGTGTGCCTCAAATTGAAGTGACCTTTAACATTGACGCCAACGGTATTCTTAACGTTACAGCCAAAGACAAGGGAACAGGCAAAGAGCAATCAATCACTATCCAAAACTCTGGCAATATGAGCAAGGAAGATATTGAGAAGGCGCAAAAAGAAGCCGAACTTCACGCAGACGAAGACAAGAAAAAACGCGAAACTGTCGATACGAAGAATCAGCTTGAAAACGCTATTTATCAGGCAAAGAAAATGCCGGACGAATTCAAAGATAAGATTTCTGACGACGACAAGCAAGCGATTGAAAAGGCTGTCGAAGAGGCTGAAAAGCACAAAGATTCTGAAGATAAGGACGAATTGGACGCTGCAATTAAAGCCTTGAACGACGCGATTATGCCAATTGGGGCTAAGATGTATCAACAATCAGCCGACGATAAAAAAGCTGACGAAGCTGGCGACAAAAAGTCTGATAAAGACGAGCCGGTCGAAGGCGAAATTGTCGACGAAAAATAAACCTAACGTCTTTACAAAGAAGGCTGCTCGATAAAAAGAGTGGCCTTTTTTGGACTTAGCACTCTTGCACTGAGAGTGCTAAACGCGTATAATATATAGGGTATGAGCAAGCGTGATTATTATGAAATATTGGGCGTTCCAAAGACCGCTTCTGAAGATGAGATAAAAAAGGCTTTTCGTAAATTAGCAATTAAATATCATCCTGATAAGCAGGGTGGTGACGAGTCTAAATTTAAGGAAATTAATGAAGCTTATGAAGTTCTGAAAGACAAACAGAAGCGACAGCGTTATGATCAATTTGGTCATGCTGGCGTTGGTGGTGCTTCTGGCGGCGGTTTTTCCGGTAATCCGTTTGAGGGATTTGGTGGATTTGGCGGTCAAAACGTTCACTTTGATTTTGGTGACGGCGGACTAGGTGATATTTTTAGCCAATTCTTCGGTGGTGCAACTGGCGCCGGCAATGGTCGTTCGCGTGGGCGTGATGTTGAAACTAGTGTAACATTAAGTTTTGAGGATGCAGTATTTGGTGTAGAAAAGAGAATTAGTTTAATGCTGGATGTTGAATGTGAGCATTGCCATGGCGATGGCGCCGAGCCTGGATTTGGAATGAAAACGTGCCCAACTTGTAAGGGCGCGGGCCAGCAAACTCGAACGATGAATTCGCTGTTTGGGCAAATTCAGCAGGCGGTTGTTTGTGAAACTTGTCACGGTAAGGGAAAAGTTCCTGAAAAAGAATGTTCAGTTTGTCGAGGAAAAGGCACGACCCGACAGAATCAGGATATCACTATTAAAATTCCGGCAGGGATTGATGATGGCGCGACAATTCGTCTGCGCGATCGTGGCGAAGCAGTTGCTGGTGGCAGTAGAGGCGATTTGTATGTCCACATTCGCGTTAAGGCGCATAAAAAATTCACTCGTGAAGGCAATATTATTCTTAGCGAAGAACATATTTCTATGGTTGATGCGGCACTGGGAACGGAGATTGATGTGGAGACTGTGGATGGCGTGATAACGATGAAAATCCCAGCGGGTACTCAGAGCGGTACGGACTTCAAGTTGTCAGGTCATGGCGTGCCGCACTTACATAGTGAATCTCGTGGTCCGCATATTGTGGGTGTTATTGTTGATACACCAACTAAATTGACCAAAAAGCAGAAGGAACTTTTGGAGCAATTTAAGGGCGCGAAAAAACGAGGACTGTTTTCCTAGTATATTTGTCGAGAAAAAATCCTGTGTTATACTGAAGCTAACATAAGAGGGATTGAAGGCATGGGATTAATTTTTCTGATAATAGTTATTATTGTAGTAATTAAGCTAATAAAATTATTACAGAGAGGTAATAGCCAGCCGTCTAATTATTCCGAAGATTATCGACAGGGATATTGGGATGGCGTGCGTGATGCACAAAATGGATGCGCCAAAATTGAGAATGACAACGGTCAAGTAAGGCTTATTACCGAGAATCAAAACGCCGCTTCGCGGCTTGCGAATACGCCGTTAAATATCAGTAAAAATGAGAATCTCGATAATATAATTCCTACTAGTATTTCCACATCTGAAGAGAGAGTAAATACGGTTGCTGTGCCTGTTGAGAATAATATTGAACGAGCGTCACATATTGATGACAAGGAAAAGGAGAGGGGTCGTAAGACTACAATTAATATAGCGCTATATACGGCATCGCTACTTCTGACTGCGGGAATATTGCTTCTGGCTCAGACAATTAATCTATCTATCCAACTTAGGTTTGGATTGGTGTGGCTGTTTATTTTTATTTATTATATTATTGGTCAGATATTGTATGCTCGCTTGCCAATATTGAAATCTGCGTCGACGGCACTTATTGGCACCGCCTTGGCAGCTGTACCAATTGGCGGCTGGACTATGAATTTACTTTTAGGTATTGACCCCGCATGGTGCTGGCTTATTACCTCTGTAATTGGTGCTGTTTTGTGTGTTGATGCTACAGTGAGATTGAATAGTAGACCTCTTGCTTATGTATCGCTACTATCGATGTTTACGATGACGACTAGTTTGCCGGCTGTTGTGCATGCGCAGCTGGTCTGGTATTACGTTGTAATGCTGCTATTTGGATGTTTGATGACTGTGGCTGCGTATTTTTCTAGTCGTCTTCCTCGTCAGTTTGTCGAACCGTTAAACGTTGTAAATCCGTTTATCGTGCCGATGACGATGTTTGTCGCGCTTAGCTCGTCGGTATACATGGGCACATTAGATATTAGCGTACTGTTATTTGCTAGCGTTGCATATTACTTTACGGTTGCTCTTGTTGAGAAGTCTAAAAAGATGCGTACTTATGAATTGACAACAGCTCGCTTATTGTTAATGGTGCTGGCTACTAGTTTCACAATGTATTTATCTGACGATAATCAGTTGGTTGTAAGCGTGATTCTAGGGTTAGTGGCACTTGGAAATATAATCTGGTCCGCTATATCAATGTACATTCAGAAACAGTACGATAGACATCATGAAATAGTATTGTGGGTTAGTTTTGCTGTGTCATTAAGTGCTCTGTTTGGCGTGATCGGTTCTGGAGATTCGCTACGAATGATGGTTGCTTTTACCTTTATTGGTGTTATTTCAGCGATTAGTCTTGCAATCCTTTTTTTGTTACGTCGTGTCCGCTTCGGTGTTATGGTTGTGATATCTGGGATTCTATTGGTGCCGATTGGTATAACACTATTCAATATTGATATAGCTATAGCACCACGCGTACAGTATCTAATTTTTCTATTCATGACGCCACTGCCAGTTATTTGCCGATTGCTAATTTTGAAGCGTCCGAATATTAGTAAAAGTCAGGCTGCTTTAGTATATGGCGCTGCGTCAACTTGGCTATTAATGGCAATGTTTACTTCAGCGATGATAGCCACTTATGCGACAGAGGAGGCCCTGATGTGCCTATCGGGCGCGATAGCTATCGGCGCTGGCATTATGAGTGTGGCTGTATGGCGCGAAAAAGTTTATGAGTTTGTAGTTGGAGTCCATACCTCTTTAATGTTGTCAGTATTTTTGCTAGCTTTAGGTTTTGCGGTGTCTAGTGAAAATATCTCCATTTTAATGGCGTGGATAAATGTGTCGTCGCTATTAATAGTAGAATGGCTTTATCATCGTCATGACAATGCAGCTGTCAAAAGTCGTGAGTTGTTTCTATATTCTATTATTGGCGTAGCTATCGTTGTTGTATTGTCGTCAATTCATCCAATAGTTTGGTTGCCGCTAGTGGTGTCGCTATACTATGCATTTTACCGATGTCGTAGAGAGGTTTATTTGGGCGGTGCATATTTTATGACAATCATCTTTGTTTTATTATCCCTGCATTGGTTGAATATACCGTTTAATGACAATCTCGCAATTGCTGCATGGGTGAGTCTAGTTGGTTTTGGGTCTTTGTACTGGCTGTTGCGAATGAATAAGAAATCGTCAATTATTGGTGATATGACGCTGTGTGTTGCTATAGTTCCAGCGATAGTGCTTCCAATAATTAATCTACCGGCAACATATGATCTGTCGTTCAAGATATTGGGATGGCTAGCGGCTACAGTAGCTCTTTATATGGCGGTACTTGCTAAACGAGATTGGCGAATAATGACAATAGCTGCACACCCGAGTCTAGTGTTGTTACTTTGCCTTATAGCTCAATGGTTTACTATTCCACCCGAATTCATGTCAGTCGTTGCCCTGATTGTTTTTGCGGTATTTTACGGTCTGGCTATTGCTGCGCGAATCAGAAAGATGTCGAGTCGTTGGTATTACTCTTCATTCTATAGCGCCATTGGCTGGTCGGTAGTCTTATTGTCTATTGCTACATCAGTTAGCGCTACTGTGGCGTCAGTGATTCTGGCGGCGCTAGTGTGGATAATTAATGGTGCAGCCTTGATGTTCGAAGGTGTCCCCAAAAAGAGTATTTTGCATTTTGATTCAGGCGTGCTCCTGATTTTGTGCGGTGTTTTATTTACTATTAAAAACCTAGCCTTACCCGTTCACGCTATCACAATACCATATTTGTGGTCAGCGGCAATTCTTTCGGGAGCGGTGATGTCGTGGCGTTGGTTGGGGTATATTCATAAGTCTACGACAGTACATCTAGTACTGGCTCTCTCTGTGCTTAGTCTGCCAACTCTCATCCTGGCGTTCGCAGGAGACAGCGTTATGGAAATATTATTCCTAATAGAGCATTCATTGATGGTTGTCGTGGGGTTGGCGCTTAACAAACGACTGATTACGACCTGGGGTGCTGTATGTGTGACATTAGCTTTGATATATCTATTGTCGGGATACACTTATGTATTAGCTATTTTGGCTGGTATATCTATCATTGTAGCGGTGACAATTGTGGTAGCGAGAGCTCAAAGAAGCAAAAGGCAAGATATTGTAAAAAGATAGTTTTTATGCCATAATATTGACGTATGAAAGAAAAATCCATTATTGGGTCGACTGAGCTTGTGGATTTCGGCAAGCGAGCGCAAAAAGTCCCAGCTAAAATTGATACGGGCGCCGATTCCAGTGCAGTTTGGGCGAGTAATATTCGCATTGATAAAGATGGAGTGTTGAAATTTTCTTTGTTTGGTGAAGGTTCGCCGTATTATAACGGTAAAATATTTAAGAGAACTGATTATTCTGTGGCTAGCGTACGCTCTGCAATGGGTCAAAATCAGATTCGTTATCGAACACACTTTTGGGTAAAGCTTGGTGGGCGAAAAATTAAAATGTTAATGAATTTGTCTGATCGGTCAAAGAATGAATTTCCGGTTTTAATTGGAAGGCGGTCGATTTCTGGAAAATTCCTAGTGGACGTATCAAGAAAAAATGTTCGCAGGAAAAAACCGTCCGTAACTGCTAGTCTTAATGAAGAAGTTAAATTGAATCCATACGAATTTTATAAAAAATATCATCAGAAAGGTGAAGAAAAATAATGCGAATTGCAATCTTATCCAACGGCAACATTAATTATTCGACGCTTCGCCTGAAAGAAGAGGCTGAAAAGCGTGGTCATCAAGTTAAAGTTATTAAGTATAAAAACTGCTATGTTTCAATTGATGAAAAGCATCCGACGGTTATTTACAAGGGTAAGGAGATTGGTGAATTTGACGTGGTGATTCCGCGAATCGCAAGCCATATGACAAAGTATGGCACGGCGGTTTTGCGTCAACTAGAAATGATGCATCCGAAGGCGTTTTTCATGAACCGTTCGATTGCAATTACTAGGGCGCGGGATAAATTGCGCTCAACGCAGTTATTAGTTAAAGCGGGAGTGTCAATTCCGAAGACGGTCTTTTCCCGAAACGCAACTGACATTGATTCGCTCATTGAAGAGATTGGTGGTATGCCGGCGATTATTAAGTTGGCGCGCGGCACGCACGGAAATGGCGTGGTTCTGGCGGAAACTAAAAAGGCTGCCAAGTCGGTTCTGCAGGCGTTTTATTTAACGAACTCGGACGGCACGAACGTGCTACTTCAGGAGTTTATTAGAGAGTCGGCTGGTGTCGATATTCGTGCGTTTGTGGTTGGTAGTCAAGTGGTGGCTAGTATGAAGCGTCAGAGTTTGGACGATGATTTTCGCAGTAATTTACACAAGGGCGGCGAAGGAACTAGTATAAAATTGACAGATTCTGAGCGTAAAATGTGTGTGAAAGCCGCTAAGGCAATGGGATTAACGGTTGCCGGAGTCGATTTCATGAGATCAAGTCGTGGCGCTTTGGTGCTGGAGGTTAATGCTAGCCCAGGATTTGGAATTGAGAAGATTACTCGCCGAAATGTGGCTGGAAAGATAATTGAATACATTGATCGAAACGCCAAGCGTGGCAATAAGAAAGATAAAATCGGCGCTTAAGCATAAACTTGTTATAATAGGTTTATGGACGAGCCTCGTCACTCGACAGTAACTCAAACTGTCATCAAATGGATATTTATCTGCGGTATGCTAATGGTTATTGGTGGGGCAATTTTTTATGCTTTTCGAACGGTTTCGCCGAAAACGGAAATGATCTATCTTAACAAGACTATGCTTCGGGCGGAAATTGCTAATGACGAAGAATCGCAGCGGAAAGGTTTGTCCGGAAGGTTGGGAATTGATGAGAATTATGCCATGCTGTTCGTATTTGACCATAACGATCGTCACAAAATGTGGATGAAAGATATGAAGTTTTCGGTCGATATGATTTGGATCAATGACAAAAAGCGTGTTGTCTATATAAAGCATAATGTCAAGCCAGACGCTGAGCCGCATGAAAAATATGCGCCACCGGTTCCGGCAAAGTACGTGTTGGAGGTGAAGGCAGGAGTTGCTAAGCAGGCGAGCGCCACGGTTGGGTCACAGGTAAAATTTGATTTGGAGGAAGATAAATGAGTGTAATAATTCTATTTGGAGTAATTTTAGTAACGGTTTTTGCGGTTGCATTTGTTTCATCTCGAAGATTCGGTCCATTGGCGTTGTCGTTGGCGACAGGATTTTTACTATCAGAATGGTGGGGTAGCTGGCTGACGGGAGTGCTGGACGGCTTGAAATTGGAAACTGGTTTATTGCCAAATGGTGTAATTTCGGGATTAGTTTTAACGTTGGTTCCGTTAATTATGCTTCTTTTAAGCGGTCCGAGATATCAGAAAAAACATGAGAGAATTGTCTCGGCGGCGGGAATCGCGTTTTTGACAGCAGCGCTATTGGTGGTTCCTCTGGGAAAATATATATCACTAGACGGACAGGCGCTGGAGCTGTATAAGATTTTTGCGAATAATTGGCGGTATGTGGCTACGTTTGGTCTGGTGTGCGGTCTAATTGACATTTTTTCACTACATACTGGCGGACATAAACTTGCTAAGCATTGACCTTTGTGTTGGTTTGTGCTAGGATGAAGAAAGCGGATATTCCGAATGGGTCCATAGCTCAGCTGGTTAGAGCACCTGCCTTTTAAGCAGGGTGTCCCGGGTTCAAGCCCCGGTGGACCCTCCAAATTTGAAATCGACTCCCTTGGCGGAGTCTTTTTTATGGCTTCAGATCCAGATATACTTTAAGTATGAATAGTTGGCTATTTAAGAAGTTGCATATTTCTTGGTTGGTGGCGGCGTGGTGCCTCGGTCTGACAATTGGCGTAATTTCCATCCATTACATACCGCGGTCGTTTGCGGCGAATCCATTATTTTTATTGGTCGGGCTGGTTATTTTTGTAATTGTGGCAATTTGGCGCTGGCAATTTTTCGTGATTTTAGCAATTATTTCTGGAGTTTTGGTTGGTCTTTGGCGCGGTGAAATCGGCAGAAAAGGCGTGGAGGTTTATGATTCGTTAATCGGAAAAGTCGCAATTATCCAAGGTCAAGTCTTGGAGGATCCTGATCTCGATAAAAATAGTCAAACGGTTCTTAGATTGGGCAATTTGCAGATGAATAATGAAAAATTGTCGGGACAAATTTGGGTGACGACGCCAGATAAAAACTCAATTAAGCGCAGTGATATTGTGAGAGTTAAGGGTAAAATGACGGCGGGATTTGGGGCTTTTTCAGCAAGCATATATCGGGCGAAAATTATTAGTGCCGAAAGACCCGTTCCAGGTGACGTGGCGGTGGGAGTTCGTGATTGGTTTGCCGGGCGAGTCCGTAAGCATGTTCCGGAATCAGAGTCTGCGTTGGGGCTGGGATTTTTATTGGGGTTGCGACGTGCCATGCCAACGGAATTAAGTGACAATTTAAAAATTGCTGGACTAACGCATATCGTGGTGGCGAGCGGCTATAATTTGACAATTTTAGTTCGTTTAGCGCGACGATTATTTGCTAAGCGATCAAAATATTTAGCAATGCTCAGCGCGGCTGTCATGATAATCGGTTTTATGGCGGTGACTGGATTAAGTCCTAGTATGTCAAGGGCTGGTTTGGTGGCGGGACTGAGTTTAGCGGCGTGGTATTATGGTCGGACAATTCATCCGCTGGTCCTGCTTCCCGTGTCGGCGGCAATTACGCTATTGATAAATCCACAATTTGGCTGGGGCGATTTGGGCTGGCAATTAAGCTTTGCTTCGTTTGCGGGTGTAATTATGTTGGCGC
>CAUTWR010000009.1:0-14382 GCA_963542105.1 uncultured Candidatus Saccharibacteria bacterium
AGACCTGCTCATTCACCAAGGAGAACAGTTGATATTACGCGTAATAGAAATTACTCGTAAATTGTAGCACAATTAAGCCTAAAAAGTCAACCCATGACCACATGTTCTGTTTTATCTACAATTCCGCATATGTTATAATCATATTTGAAAAGAAATTTTATTAATTAGGGGGCAATCATGAACGATTCTCAAATCGAAAATACAAACGAAGAACTGAATAATTTACGCACTATCAGAGATGAGGCTATTGATGCACTAGTGCCAAATATAGATAGAATGGAAGGCGTTGATGGAGAAAGAAAAATTCGTATATACATGTCAGCTGCAAGAATAACCAACAGCAGTAAGATGTTCCGCTTAGCTTACGAGACAGCTAAAAATATCCCAGACACAGCTACACGAGCCGAGGCGCTGATTGACATTATTCGAGACGCTGGATACGCTATTAGCAAGTTGGGTGGCGGTCGTCCATTCTAGAAGTTTAAGAGCAAACAACTTCAAACAAATAATATCGTCCTAATTGGGCGGTATTATTTTATAACGAATCCATAGCGATTAAATCATCACGCCAACCGGCGTAAACGAAGTCAGAATCGCCATGAAAATTATCGTGACGTACCAAATTTTTCGATTGAATTGATATTTCTCAATCTTTAGTACCAGCAGCAATGCAATAAATAGACCGACAGGAATGGCCTGGACGACCAAACCGCCAACTTCAACTGGATTTTTTAGACGAAGCCACAACGCACTTAATATCACAAAAACCACCAATTTCAAGAAAAATGAGCCGTCGTTGTCATAAATGCGTTCGCGACCTTTGCGACTAAATAGCTCACTAGACTTCGAGCGATTCCGAGCGTAAGTACGAGTTTTTTGTTTTGTCATAAGCTAAATGGAATTATAGCATAAAAAATCCGCCCCATTCAAGAGGCGGAAATTTTATATATCGTTAAATTACATACGAATTTCAGCATCAACACCAGCTGGCAAATTCAAGTTCTGCAAGCTGTCAATCGTCTTTGGTGTAGCGTTCGTAATGTCAATCAGACGCTTATGAACGCGGCGCTCGTAAGATTCACCACCAGTTTTGTAAACGTGCGGACTCTTTACAACAGTGTAAGTGCTGCGTCGAGTTGGCAAAGGCACCGGACCAGCCACGTTAGCACCTGTGCGAATTGCGGTGTCGATAATTTGTTTTGCTGATTGGTCGATGACTTTGTGGTCATAAGCCTTCAGACGAATACGGATTTTGATTCCTGTATCTTGAGCCATAGCTCCTCCTCTTGCGTGCGATCTCGTAACCTCTAATTGTCATATCTATAGTCAATCGAGTTCTCGAGATAAATTATTATTAACTATGCGATTATATCAGCAATTTTCCGCTTTATCAAGATGAGAAATCATTTCCGCAATAATTCCAGCGGATTTATTCAGCGATTCTTTTTCTCGCTCGGTAAGTGGATAGCCCGCCAAAATCTTCACGCCGTCGCTACTGATTGTTGACGGCAATCCAAGTACAACATTATTCAAGCCATATTCACCCTCAGCCAGCGAACAAACAGGATAAACCGTATGTGTCGATTTTCGGAGCGCTGAAACAATCTTAGACACGACAAACCCAATCGCAAAATACGTCGATTTCTTTGTTTCAATCACCCGATACGCTCGGTCGCGAACCTTCTGCTCAATTCCGTCAATCATTTCCTCTGTAAATCCAGGATATTCTCTAATCGGCACTTCACCAATTTGCGCCGTTTCAATTGTCGAAAACGACGAATCGCCATGCTCGCCCAGAACATAAGCATCAACCGCTTTGCTATCAACATTAAATGCGTCCGCCAAATACGATTTCAAACGCGAAGTATCAAGCGTCGTGCCCGTCCCAAACACGCGATTTTTCGACAAACCAGACTCTTTAAGAGCCACGTAAGTCAGAACGTCAACCGGATTACTGACAATCACCAAATACGGCTTCGCGCCATTCGCCATAATATTTTTTACAATATCACGCATAATTTTTGCATTAACGTCAATCAATTCCAACCGAGTCTGTCCAGGAAGTTGCGGCGCACCCGCAGTAATCACAACAATGTCATCGTCATTGATATCAGAATAATTTCCCGTATGAACCACGACATTTCTGTCAATTCCCATCGCGTCATTAATATCAGCCGCTTGACCCCAAGCCAAATCCTCATTACGGTCAATCAACACAATCTCTTCGATGACACTACGCAATGCGCATGCATAAGCCGCCGTCGCACCAACCATTCCACCGCCGCCAACAATTAGCAATTTCTGTTTATTCACCAAAATCTCCTTTTTCTGTTTTATATTAGATGTCTTTATTCTGCCATAAACATTACCGCTTTGTCAATTAACTTTACTTTACGGCAAAAAATATGTATACTATTGTCAATTTATTAACTTTTACATATTATCAACGGGAGGATATATGGAAAAAAGAATGTTTGCAGAAAAAATGCCACGCGTCAATACCGAAAGAATATATCGAGCAATTGCTGTGGCATCTTTATTGCCGTGCGCGCTGGCTGGATGTGCAGGCGAAAAAGGAGTTGACACTGGAAGTTCAAGTTCAGCTCCATACGGTAACTCTGAGACTACTACATCTCAGCCAGAAAATAGCAGTACCGAGAATCCGTCACAAAATAAAAAAAACAATTCTGCGGGAAAAATAGATATAGAAAAGAACTCAATGTACTATTCGGAGAACGGAACCCGCGAAGGATTTGTAGCTAACTGTACAGCAAAAACCTACGACGGATTCCCTGAAAAGGCAAACTGTTCAATGTACTTGTGCGATGGATACAACACAGTTATGTTTACATTTAATGATATAGATTTTACCGAACAAACCTATGGAAAAAGAGAACCTGGAGTTTCGGATCTAATGAGCAAAACAAATACATTAGCAGTAGACTATAGATATTATGTTCCAACCGAAACCTTAAAGAATACAACCGAATGCAAATAGAAGAAAAGTAACGTAGGGCAATTTACTAAACCCGTATCTTTCCCGCGCGGCGAAAATGAGCAATACCTCTGCCTTCCTCAATTTATGGCCACCACGATAGATGGTAAAAAGGTGGGTATGAAAATTACAAAGACTACATCTGTCGACGAGAAGGATAATGACGGATCGTACTATCCTCAATATAAGCTTGACATTTCTGAAGAATGTTTTGACACAAGATTCCTTGATTAGACATACATTATCACAGCGACATCAAAAATCCCCCGGTAACTCGGGGGATTTAATTAGGCTTGTGTTATCAAGATTATTTGTTAATCTTTGTAACAACACCAGCACCAACTGTACGGCCACCTTCGCGGATAGCAAAGTTCAAACCTTGCTCCATAGCGATTGGTGCAAGCAACTTAACCTTGAAGGTTACAGTGTCGCCTGGCATAACCATTTCTTTGTCAGCTGGCAATTCAACTTCACCAGTAACGTCAGTTGTGCGGAAGTAGAACTGTGGCTTGTAGCCCTTTGAGAATGGAGTGTGGCGACCGCCTTCTTCCTTCTTCAAGATGTAAACTTCAGCTTCAAACTCAGTATGTGGAGTAATTGTGCCTGGCTTTGCCAAAACTTGACCACGCTCAATGTCGCTGCGCTCAATACCACGTAGCAAGACACCTGCGTTGTCACCTGCTTGACCCTGATCAAGAGATTTCTTGAAGGCCTCAATACCAGTTACAACTGACTTTTGAGTTGGCTTCAAACCAACGATTTCAACTTCGTCGTTCAATTTAACAACACCCTGCTCGATACGACCAGTTGCTACTGTACCACGACCCTTAATTGAGAAGACGTCCTCAATTGGCATAATGAATGGCTTGTCCATGTCACGTGCTGGCTCTGGAATGTAGCTGTCCATTGCGTCAACCAATTCCATAATAGCGTCTTCGTATTTCTCGTCACCTTCAAGAGCCTTAAGAGCAGAACCCTTGATGATTGGAGCGTCTTTGTCGAAGCCGTTCTTTTCAAGAAGTTCGCGAACTTCTTCTTCGATCAGCTCAACCATTTCTTCGTCAGCCATGTCCATCTTGTTCAAAAAGACAACGATCTTTGGCACGCCAACCTGCTTTGCAAGCAAAACGTGCTCACGAGTCTGAGGCATTGGGCCGTCAGTTGCAGCGATAACCAATACCGCACCGTCAACCTGAGCAGCACCGGTGATCATGTTCTTGACGTAGTCAGCGTGTCCTGGCATGTCAACGTGTGCATAGTGACGATTCTTTGATTCATACTCTTGGTGTGAAGACGCGATAGTAATACCACGTTGCTTCTCTTCTGGTGCGTTGTCGATCTGGTCGTACGCAACAGGTTTGTTAACTGCGCTTGGTAGGCGCTTTGCCAACACTGCAGTAATCGCAGCAGTCAGCGTAGTCTTACCGTGGTCAACGTGGCCCATTGTACCAACGTTAACGTGCGGTTTGCTTCGGTCAAATGCATCTGCCATTTGTAGAAGTTCTCCTTAATTTAATTATTATTTTTCACGCGGGTACAGTCCATAAAAAAGACCTCACGGCGTATGAGTTTAATTATAACGATTTTCCAATCAGTTGTAAATAGTCTATTTCTTACTATAATACTTCGCCAGGAATGAATCACGAAACTCGTAAAAAGTCCCGTCCTCCAAGCTGGCTCGAATATCATCAACCAACTTAACGATAAATCGCTCATTATGAATTGACAACAACGTTCCAGCCAACGACTCGCGGGCGTGCAAAAGATGACAGAGATAAGCCGCCGTGTAATTCTTGCAAGTATAGCAATCGCAATCGTCCATAATCGGCGCAAACATCTCACGGTATTTTTGACCGCGCACATTGACCCGACCAAACGGCGTATACGCGGCGCCATTCCTGGCTACTCGCGTCGGACTCACACAGTCAAAGGTGTCAATTCCCTGCTCAATTGCCGCAAAAATATCATCAGGCTCGGAAATTCCCAGCAAATGACGCGGTTTATTTTCAGGCAGAATTTGATTGACCCACTGAATCGTCTGCGCCATAGTTTCCTTTTCCAGTGCGCCACCAATTCCATAGCCATCAAAATCCATCGCGCCCAAAAACTCGGCAGTTTGCTTTCGCAAATCCTCGTAATTCGCGCCTTGCAAAACGCCAAATAAAGCTTGATACGGCTTATCTGGACGAGCCGTCCTTAGGCGCTTAACTTCCGCCAAACTTCGCTCCGCCCAAGCATGCGTCCGAGCCAGCGCCTCAACTTGATATTCGTACGGATCAATCAAAGATGTCAATTCATCGAACGCAAAAGTGATATCAGCACCGATTCCAGCCTGAATTTGCATCGACAACTCTGGCGTGAATTTATGATAAGACCCGTCTAAATGCGACTTAAACATCACGCCGTTTTCATCCACCCAGGCATGGCGTGACGATTTTTTAGCAATTGCGATCTCTTCATCAACATCAGTGCTCATTGCCAAAACTTTCTTAAAGCCAGAGCCCAGACTCAGCACCTGAAAGCCGCCGCTATCCGTGAAAGTCGGACCATCCCAGTGCATAAATTTGCCAAGATATCCAGCCTTTTCAATCAACTCATGCCCCGGCTGCAGATATAGATGATAAGCATTCGCCAGCACCGCCTGCGCACCAACATCCTTCACCATCTCCGGAATCATCGCCTTAACATTAGCCTTAGTTCCAACCACAATAAACGCCGGCGTTTTAATATCACCGTGTGGCGTATGAATAATGCCGGTACGCGCCAGAGTGTCATTAAATCGTGAGGTTATTTCAAAAGAAAAGGGTTTTTTCTGCATAATCTGTTTGATTATATCACGAAATGGTCGATGGATCGTTTCGCGACAAACTAATCACATCGCTACATCGCACCAAGTAATATTTATTCTCTTCCGCGTTATTAACTATTAGCACAGGCTCGCCGCGACTAAGTGGCAATTCCGACATGCTTAATATTCGGCCGTCAATATCTGGTCTATCGTTAATTTCTGGATTCCAGACCACCAAATTATCCGCACACAGCGCAAATTCTTCAACATATTCACGACTATTCACTTCTTCTAGCGGAACATCATTCCACGAAACCGCATTCAGCAAGTCACCAGGCAAACATCGGTATGCCGAAACTACACATTCGCCCTTAAACTCCCGCACTCTGCTAATATCCTGGATTACATTACGAGCGGCGCATTCATACTGACTCAATACATCAAGCTGCTCATCAAGAGGCAATTTATAGAAACACTCATCATTAACTACTTCACTTGCAAAATTTGCAATTTTATGAAGTTCATTTACCGCCATTTTAAGCTCTTCAGCTTCACCATCAAATCCTTCCAAGCGAATAGTCTTATCTCTGTCGGGTATCACATAAATCTTCTTCGGAAAGTCTTCAGACTCACCATCTATCGTCACTTCAAGCGCCGCGTAAAATTTATCATGATAGCTAACGAAACACATCCCATCAATACACGCCCCAGAAATGTCCATAAATTCATACTGTAATTCATTATTTTTCGTAGCGTCAGGAGCCAACGCAAAACCAACAAAGCCAACGGTGCTAATGCCATAAAGTCTTGTCGCAGAAAACTCAGACAAATGATCATTTAGTATTTGGGTGTATTCTCTTGATGCCTCATCAAACTCTGACTCGTCAACGTAAGAAAGATCCGTCGCTAGCTGCCAAGCGGTCTCTTGAAAATCGTCATTAAAAACCGTTTCAAATAAATCAATAGAGGCCCCGATCTCCTCTTTATCAATTGACGCCATATCAAGTACGTCTTTCATATCTACACAAAAAGTCGCAAATCGATTTTTAATATCAAACATTTCCAGCACGGGGCGATCATCGCGCCACGTAAAACTCGGCAACCATCCAGATAAAACCGCAGGATTAACGTCTTCTACATTATTTTCCCTGCCGTCAATTTTAACCTTATAAGCCTGACATTTCACTTGAACTCCGCCATCATATGGAATCTCATTCAAAACGTCATTTATCTCATCTATCAAAAGCTGCCTCGACTCCGCATCTTGAATGTTGCCAACACCAGCAACTTCTTCAATTTTGTCAGCATAGTGGCGTAATTTACGCACACACCGAGGAACGCCGCTATCGTCCGGCAATAACTCTATTGATACAATTGCCTGCTTATCAAGCGGAAAATAATAGTCATTCTGCGAAGTTCGCACACACAAAGCAGCCATCTCTTTGGTGTAAGTCGCAAACGGCGCTGAAACCTCAGGATCAATTTCCATGGGAGATATCAAATCCGCTACACCCTCAACCGACTGCAGACGATACGAATCGTCCTCTTCGGATTGACTATATCCAACAACTCTAACCTTCTCGCCCTCAATATCGCCAGCGCGCGCAGCTTGTTCTATCTCAGCAATTGCAATCTCGTCGTTTTCTTCACCAAGCAATAAATTTGCACCAGCAATTCGCCTCCAGTCTTCATCGGAAAACAGTTCGGGAGAATTAAACTCCGTATTAGGCTTTGAGCGCTCCATATTGCTATATATTATACAACTTTAATCGATATTTACAAGCATAGCCCCTTCCGCATGCTGTATACTAGAAACATGAGCAATAAAACCCTCGTTGATTTGGACCAGTGGCTAGCGCCGCACAAATCCACAATTCAGGCGCGCGAGAAGTATATTTCTTCGAAACTGAAAAAGGTTTTAAGCGGCAAGACGCCAGCCGAATTTGCGATGGGTTTTTTGCATTTCGGACTCCATAAAACAGATGTAGGCTGGACATTTCGCGAATGGGCGCCGAATGCCACTCAGATGTTCTTGGTTGGCGATTTTTCAGATTGGAAAGAACGCGAAGAATTCGCCTTAAATCGCGATAAAAACGGCAAATGGAGCATAAATCTTCCTGAAAATTCACTTCATCACGGACAAAAATATAAATTGCGTGTCTATTGGTCTGGCGGCGACGGCTGGCGACTGCCTTCATACGCAAATTACGTCGTTCAGAATAAAGATTCTGTCGATTTTTCCGCAGTTGTATGGTCGCCAAAAACTCCTTACAATTGGCAATATAAAACCCCGCCCAAGCCAAAAGTTCCCCTAATTTACGAAGCGCATATTGGTATGAGTAGTCAGGAAGAAAAAGTTGCCAGTTTCAATGAATTTACCACGGAGGTTTTGCCGCGAATTAAAGAATCTGGTTATAACACCATTCAACTTATGGCAATCGCCGAGCATCCATATTACGGCAGTTTCGGTTATCACGTCAGCAACTTTTTCGCGGTTTCGTCAAGATTTGGCACGCCCGACGATTTTAAGAAATTGGTCGACACTGCGCATGGAATGGGACTGTGCGTCATAATTGACCTTGTTCACGCTCACGCAGCCAAAAATGAAATCGAAGGTCTGGGCAATTTCGCCGGCGATCCGACACAATATTTCAAGCCAACAAATCATCCAGAATGGGATTCGCGATTATTCGATTACGGCAAGCCAGAAGTTTTGCATTTTTTGGCAAGCAATTGCCGTTGGTGGCTGGACGAATATCACATTGACGGATTTAGGTTTGATGGCGTAACTAGTATGATTTACCACGATCACGGACTCGGAAAAAGTTTCACTAGTTATGATGATTATTTCCGCGATAATGTCGACAAAGACGCGCTCGTTTATTTAAGATTGGCAAATGAAACTGTTCACGCCATTCGCCCTGACGCCACGACCATTGCGGAAGAAATGAGCGGCTTTCCTGGACTGGGCGCATCGACAAAGGACGGCGGGCTGGGATTTGATTACCGATTACAAATGGGCGCGCCAGATTTATGGATAAAAACCCTGAAAGAAAAAAGTGATGAAAATTGGGATTTGGGGCAATTAGCTTACACTTTGAGTTCGCATCGGCCAGAAGAAAAAGTCATTAATTACGCCGAAAGTCATGACCAAGCGCTCGTCGGTGATAAAACGCTGATTTTCCGACTTATTGATAAAAATATGTATTGGCACATGGACAAAATTGACCCAGACTTAACGGTTGAGCGTGGCGTGGCGCTACATAAACTGATTCGTCTGATGACCGCGGGACTGCATGGCGGCGGTTATTTGAATTTTATGGGCAATGAATTCGGGCATCCGGAATGGATTGATTTTCCGCGCGAGGGTAATAATTGGTCATTTAAGCACGCTCGTCGGCAATGGAATTTGCGCGACAACGGCTTCTTAAAATATCAATGGCTGGGAGATTTTGACGCGGCGCTAATGAAAATTATTCGACAAATTGATAATCCTAATATTCACCATTTGACGGTTCGCCAATCTGATTACACGGTAAGTTTTATGCACGGCGACTTTTTATTTGTTATCAATTTTTCACCCGACAAATCCCACTCAGATTACGCAGTACCCGCAGAAGCTGGCTCTTATAAATTGGCATTAAGTAGCGACGACAAGAACTTCGGCGGACAGGAGCGAATAGACCATAATTCCCGATTTTTTACTTCCCCAGCTGATAATAGCCACAATCTTAAAGTTTACTTGCCAGCCAGAACGAGTATTATTTTACAGAAAGTTGACTAGTGTTGACTTTTATGTGCAAGTGTGATATAAATGAGTACAGCTTTTGTTGACGAGTAAATCCTTGTCCGAAAGCGAACCTTGACAAGCAGATGTAAGATTATAAGACGAAACTTAAGCATGAAGCGAGGTTTTGGTTGTTGATAGAAGATGTAATTGACAATTGAAATCTCGTTTCATGCTCAAATTAGGTAGCAGCATGGTCTTTGTCGAAAGGCAAAGCTGGCGACAGTCGCCGCGAGAGAAAGAGAAAGGGCCAAAATGGCACATTATATCTATGAGGAGTGCGGCGATAAATACATTAAGAAATACATTATCGACGCCGGAAATCTTACTTCCGTCCACGTACTGGGGGTTTCGTATTTTTTTGAAGATGGCAATTTCCGGGGTCGCATCCAAACGTCAGTACTAAATACTGCTGACGTGAAGCGTATCTTAAACCTCAACACAAAAAAGGAGCGGCTGACGGATTTTGTTTTATCTACTAAAGATGGTATAAAGCTCAATCTCGCTTCCACCGATCCGGACGGATTTAATGACGTCTCGTCGGGAGAATACGACGAGACGCACATTAGCTTTGAAGTGAAGTCATGTTCTGCAAAGTTAAGCCATAAAGGCTTTGAGCTGGATCACGACGAGAACGGAACTATCTTCCGTGATAAGCTGATTAACCCGGACTGGTACATTATTCTCCCTCATGAGTACGAAATGAAGGACGACAAGGTCCACTACAACTTCTGGGTAGTAGAGATATGACCCCGTCCCTGGGTTATATTATCGAGGGATGAAACGACGCCTTTAAGAGGAACGTTTTCGTAAAGATGGGCTCTCCTGAGAAGAAGGCTGTGCCTGAGGTATTATATCAAGCACGCCTATCCCCCCTATCTTAATAGGGCACTGAATAGTGATGAGCAGAAGATAATTTCCAAAAACTAAGATATCGTCTCCCGACACGTCTTAAGATATCTTATCTGCTTGTCACTATTCCTTGAAAACTATTAGGTCCCGTTGGGGCTATTTTTATATATTATTGACTTAATTATTGATAAGTGATATAAATAATACTAGCTTTTATGATCAACGGTCATAAAAGTCGGCCCTTGTTAAATCCATCCAATTCCGAGGAGGAACGCGATGAAGGCGAATTATACTCTATGTATTTCTGCTTTACTACTAGCTGTTGCAGCTATCGTCATAGACATAGCTCTATTCTACGACGACGCTACAGAGATTACCTTCCGCGAAGTGTCGTATCCCCTAGCTCTAGCAGCAGTAGCAGAAATGCTACTTTTAATTTATATGCTAATGAAGTTGCAGAAAGCTGCCGCCAAAAAGCAGAAGCAACAGTTTCCAATCATCGCTGGAATCATTGCCGCTGTCACACTATTAGTGGCATATGCCGCTCTTCTAATGCTGAGGATCTATACCCACACTAGCATTCCTGCAAATACGCCGGCAAGTCCAAAAGACTACTGGAATTCGTTGTTCATGGCAGTTGCATCAGCCGTAGTCGCCCTGTGGTTTCTGGTACGAGAGAGCAAGAAGACCGCAAACTTCGATCAAAGGGCTTAACGCCCGTCAAGAAATAGCTCGCTGAGGCTTAAGCCTTGGCTTGAGCTCTCTTGGCGGGCTATTTCTATTGGCATAAAATTTGTTACACTAGATATTGTGAAGAAAAAAGTACCAAAATTCATTGAGCAATCATTAGCCCGAGTCGCTAATCTTTATGGCTTTGAGCCAGTTCACGTGTTAGAGAAAATTGACGAAAGTTTGACGCCGAATATGCGAGCTTTACGCCTGGCTATGACGATTGCCGAGCAACTTCTGAGCATGGGCGTGGTGGCGCGCGATGTGGTTCGTATGGCGCAAGGAATCACGCGGACATATTGCCGCAGACCTGTTCATGTGGATGTGAGCTACACTTTGGTAACAATTTCTCAAGACCGCGGAGTTAGCCATGAGCCTTTGACGATGGCACGAGTTATCGTTCCTGACGACCCTAATTATCAATTGATCCAAGCATTGCAATTATTAGCCCTCGACATTCGTCGCAATCGATTACCACTGGAGGAAGCAGAAGAGCGATTGCAAAAAATACTCAAAAAACCCACCGAGCACCCCCGACTAGTCGTTTACGCGGCGGGCGGATTAGTGAGCGCGGGCTCTGTTATTCTATACGGCGGCAGTTTACTTATGGCATCAATCGCGTTTCTGCTCGGATTCCTAGCGACTGGACTACTGAGGTGGCTGGGACGTATTGGCGCACCATTATTTTACTCACAAGCTCTCGTGGCAATTTTTATCACCTTAGTGGCGGCAGGAACGGCGTGGTGCAGTAATTATTTAGGTCTGAGCATCAATACGACGTTATTAGTCATTAGCGGAATCGTTTTATTGGTGGCAGGATTGATGTTTGTGGGAGCATTCCAAGACGCAATTGACGAATATTACATGACTGCCAACGCCAGATTATTAAAAGTCGTGATGGCGACGGGCGGCGTAATTGCTGGCGTGATGGTCGGATTATACATTGCGACAAAATTTGGCATTACTTTTCCAGCAACACCAGATCGATTGACGTTAGCAGACAAGCACACCCAGTATTTGGGTGCTGGAATTATCGCGGCGGCATTCGTTCTGAGGAATCATTCTCGATTTTTAGGAATGGTTATCTCTGGATTGATCGCAATTTTCGGCTGGTGGATTTCACGATTAGCAATGAGTTTTGGTTTTGATATCGTAACAGCAAGCGGCATCGCGGCGGCAGCAGTTGGATTGTTCGCTGTGCTGACGTCCAGATTGTGGAAATTCCCCTCCTTAGCGATTATTGCGGCAGGAATCGTACCGCTGGTCCCGGGATTGTCACTTTACAATGGATTGATGGGCGTCGTTCTATATCCACCGAACAGCGCAAACTTCCTACCGGCCTTGGCTATCTTAGCGAGAGCGATCCTCATCGGCGTAGCAGTAGCAATTGGCGCATCATTCGGAAACGTCGTCGGTCGTCCAATTCGCCGTCGATTAATTAATATTTTTCGCCATAGTACTCAAGCGTAATGAAAGAAGATTTATCACAATTTATCGGACTATCTGATTCTAGGCTATTCCATATGCGCGGCGTTGCTTATAAGTCATATGAACTAGCTCGCAACGTTTTTAAAATGGAAGAAGATGTGGCACGCGGCTTATTTGTGATGGGATTAACGCACGATTTTGCCTACGCTTTTGTCAAAGATCAGGCGGATCACGAGCATGAGGGCGGCAGAATATTAGAATTATCTGGCTTCAATTGGGCTAATTCCGTATTTAATCACGGAGATCCTGATGTGGATGATTGGACGGACGAATTACTAATTTTAAACTTGGCAGACATGACAACTAGTCCAAATGGCGAGCCAATCACTATAAACCAGCGACTGGAAGATATCAAAAACAGATACGGCACAGACAGCGCACAAGCGACAAAAGCTCGCAAATTAGCCAAACGCATCAAAGAAGAACTCGTCAAACGAAATCTAACAATCCTAAACTTATAAACACAAATTTAGCCAAATAAAAATCCCCGGATTCATTCCGAGGATTTTTTATGAGGTAGAGATTATTTATTTCGCTTTTCGATAATCTCTTGTGCAACGTTTGGTGGAACTTCCTCGTACTGAGCTAATTCCATTGTTGAAGCGGCACGGCCCTGAGACATTGAGCGAATGTCTGATGTGTAGCCGAACATGTTTGCTAATGGCACAAACGCCTTAATCAACTTAGCGCCACCCATCAAATCTTCCATCGCATCGATGCGTCCACGGCGTGAGTTAAGGTCACCGATGATATCGCCCATGAAGTCTTCAGGTGTAGTAACTTCGACCTTCATAACTGGCTCAAGCAAGATTGGGTTAGCCTGCTTAATACCTTCACGAGCAGCTATCGAACCTGCCAATGAGAACGCCAATTCTGAGGAGTCGACATCGTGGTATGAACCATCGTAAAGTGTAGCCTTAACGTCAACAACTGGATAGCCAGCAATAACACCGCCTTCCAATGTTTCGCGAATACCCTTCATTACGGCTGGGCGATATTCCTGAGGAACTACACCACCCTTAATTTCATCAACGAATTCAAAGCCTTTACCAGTCTCATTTGGCTCAAAGCGAACCCAAACGTCACCATATTGACCGCGACCGCCAGACTGCTTGGCGTGCTTACCTTGAACTTCAGAACGACCTTTAATGCTTTCGCGGAAGGCAACCTGAGGTTCACCGATGTTGGCTTCAACCTTAAATTCACGCTTCATACGGTCAATAAGAATGTCTAAGTGTAACTCACCCATTCCTGACATGATCGTCTGACCTGTTTCTTCGTCTGTGTGAATTCGGAAGGTTGGATCTTCCTCAGCCAAGCGCTGCAATGCCAACGCCATTTTCTCTTGGTCGGCCTTTGATTTTGGCTCAACCGCGATTGATACTGGTGGCTCTGGGAATTCAATTGATTCAAGAGCAATTGGATGCGCCACGTCAGACAACGTGTTACCAGTCGCAGTAGACTTCAAACCAACCACAGCGGCGATATCACCAGCTTCAACCTTGCTAATTTCTTCACGCTTGTCGGCAAACATACGAACGATTCGTCCGATTCGCTCTTTCTCGCCAGTCGTCGTGTTAAGTACATAGCTTCCTGAATTCAAAACACCAGAATAGACACGGACGAAGATCAACTTACCAACAAATGGATCGGCGGCAATCTTAAACGCCAAAGCCGACAAAGGTTCTTTATCTGATGGCTTGCGGCTAACTTCGTCGCCAGTCTTTGGATTCTTGCCCCAAA
>CAUTWR010000010.1:0-14236 GCA_963542105.1 uncultured Candidatus Saccharibacteria bacterium
CTTTCACGGCGTCTTCAAGGTAAATGCCGCCCTGTGAGCCTTTGAATAGAATTGTCGTATCTTTAATGTCGCTATTTTTCAGGAATTCTCCAGCTTCAAGCGCCGTGTCAAAAGAAATTACTTTACAGCCATTTTTCTTAGCAATTGGTGCGAGGTGTTTTTTAGCCATTTTACCGACGGTGATGAGCAATTCTAACTGTTTAGGGTCGCAAATTTCGCCGATTTTTTTATGCTCTGATTCAGATGTTTCGCCTAGTTCATTCATATCGCCCAATACGGCAATTTTATGATTGGCAGAGATGGAATAGAGCGTTTTTAACGAATTTTCCATGGCAATAGGGCTGGCGTTATAAGTGTCGTCCAGTAATGTACAGCCGCGTATGCCGCGTAAAATATTCATTCTTCCTGAAACTGGTCTGATTTTTGTTAAAGCCGCCGCAACTTCTTCAATATTCATTCCGCAAGCCAATCCTGCCGCCGCCGCGCCAGTGATTGAGCGGATGTTGTGTTTGCCCAATACAGAAATATTAATATCCTGAGAAGTTCCCTCGGAGTGTTTCAGATTGACAATACAGCCAGTATCTGTAGTCTTTTTAATTTCCAGGAAAACATCAGCGGATTCGTCGCCGTAACTCACGCGATTTCCAACTATGAGATTATGATATTTTTCATCGATATCGTGAAGGTTGAAGATGGTTTTTTTAGCGACCTGGCTAATGGACAATTCCTCATGAGCTACTGTATCCATATTTTTGAAAAACTCCATATGCTCAGGAGCAACAGAGGTAATTATGGCAATGTCGGGCTGAATATAGCGCATAAAAGTAGCCATTTCACCAGGGCAATCAATACCGCATTCTTGAATAATTATATCTGGCGATTCGGGGTTTTTTATGCTGGCGTGTGCTGCGGAGAAGGCTTTTAGCCAGGCTAGGGGAGACTTGGCGTTTTTTGGTCCGTCTACGCCTAAGATTTCCAGCGGTGCACTTAAGGTTGTGTTTAAATTGCCACGACTATGGCGCACGGTGAATTTTTCTGATAGAACAGTGGCGGTTGCTGATTTTACACTGGTTTTACCAACGCTGCCGACTACGGCAATTAGTTTGGTGTCGGGATGAGATTTAAGATATTTTTTTACATAAGAGCCGAGAATTGTTTCTAAGAGATGTTTGAATAATTGCATGGAGTTATTATAACAGATTGAGGAATAGTAGGGAGAGGGACGTGAGGTTGCATTTTTAATGATTTTATGGTATTATAGCAATTATGAATACAGGCAGGTCCAATAGAGAGCGAATGAGATTAAGTAATACTGCTACTGAGGTCATGAGATCTCCTGAGTATATAGAAGCGCAAGATTATATACGCTCAGAGTTAGGCAAGACGGCGTTAGAAATGGTATGGGTAAAGCGGTATGCTGTGTCTAAAGCTATAGATATTCATCGTAGTAAACAAAAAAGTCGATATGAAACAGACGAAGATAGAAATCTGAAATTAATACAAATTATGCCGCATTGGCTTGATGCTCAGTTAAAGCTTGATGGCCATAAGAGTTGTAAGTCTCGCGAAGAGATAAAAGAGTGTAAAAAAACAGTTACGAGATTCAATAAAATCATACGTACTATGATAGATGAAGAGCAGTGTAGTAATATGAAGGAAACTATGGATTCCGTCGATAAGGTTATGTCAATGCTTGGTTATGATTACCGGGAGATTAACTACGCTAGACAGTCGTTTAATACTGTGATTCGGGGAATGCGCCATGAAATTGCTGCTGAAAGTGCCTTAAACTGGACTTCGGGAGTTGAACTTGCTGAAATGACTAATATTGAAGATGATCTTAATGGAGGAGATATTCATGTTGACTATGTTGATGATCAAGGCGAAAGGTTTGAATTTAACATTGATATAAAAGCGACTAAAATTTCTGCTTATAAGGCAAAAGAAAGGAATCGTAGACCGGGTTATTATGTAATCTGGTCGGAATTTGATGATGATGATTTTTGTGGTAGAGTGCTTCCTGAAGACAGAACTATCAAGAGTAAATGTTCTTACTATGAGAAAAAAATTAAGGAAATAGTTGCCATTGAAAGGCAAAGGCGTAGCAAAGCTCAAAGAACGCTGGGAAGGGCAGTCTAGGTAGAGTATGGAAGCTTATAAAGTTATTAAGCCAGCTAATCTTCAGGAGCTTGATGCTACATTACGCACTAATCCGTTGGGTTCAGAATTTCCAATAACGATTGAGGGGAATCTTGATGGTAATGATATTGCAAAAAGAAGAGGTGTTGTTCCTAAGAAAGAGGAAGCTACCTTTTCAGCTGCTTCTATTGATGTTGGAAAGAGCAGTGAAAATACTAGAATGATTATAACAATGGGGGAAGTTGCTATTAAGGGGGTTGCCTTTACGGGAAGAATCTCTGCATCGGAAAAAGGCGATGATGGTGATGATAATTTCCCTGAGCTACTAATCGTATAATACCGAATAATATCTAGATAATTAGCACTCACACTTGACGAGTGCTAATTTGTTGCGTTACAATAGATACGTTGTTAACGAAATGGAGGATAACGTGAGTACACCTATTAAGCCTCTTGGCGACCGTGTTGTAGCGGTGCGTGAAGAAGCAAAGACTCAGACAGCGAGCGGAATTTACTTGCCTGATAACGCTAAAGAAAAGCCGGTAGTTGCGGAAGTTAAGGCAGTTGGCGGTGACGTGAAGAACGTCAAAGTCGGTGATCGAATTGTCTATAAGGAATATTCGACTACAGATCTGAAGATTGACGGCACGGAATATTTGGTTGTTCGTGAAGAAGATATTTTAGCAACGGTTGTTGGATAAAAAGGGGAGTTTAATTATGGCAAAAAAAGTTTTTTATGATGACGATGCGCGAAATCGCGTGCTTGGTGGAGCTAAATCGCTATACGACGCAGTTAAGGTAACTTACGGTCCAAAGGGTCGCAATGTTGTGATTGCGAAGGGTTTTGGCGGTCCAACGGTTACTCATGACGGCGTAACTGTGGCTGAAGGAATTGAATTGCCGGAAAATGATGATGAAACATTAGGCTATAAAGTTGGTGCCGATTTAATCAAGCAGGCCGCTAAGAACTTGAACAAGCAAGCGGGCGACGGCACAACGACTGTAACGGTGTTGACATACTCGATTTTGAAAGAGGCAAATCGATTGATTGCGGCTGGACATAATCCGATGGAACTTAGGAAAGGCATCGAGCAAGCTGGCGCGGAAATTGTTAAAGAATTGAACAAATTGGCTGAGCCGATTGAAGGCAAGTCTGACCGCGTGGCAGAGGTTGCAACTATTTCAGCGGGAGATGCGGAAATTGGTAAATTGATCGCTGGCGTAATCGAGAAAGTCGGTAAAGACGGCGTGGTTACTGTTGAGGCTGGTCAAGGCTTGGAGCTAGAAGCTGAAGTTGTTGAAGGTTTTAGCTTGGACAAGGGCTGGGTGAGTCCGTTCTTTGTTACTGATGCAGGTCGTCAGGAAGCTGTGTATGAAAAGCCAGCAATTCTAATCACCGATAAGAAGATTTCTAGCGTGCAAGAATTCTTGCCAATGTTGGAAAAATTGGCACAAAGCGGTAAAAAGGACGTGGTTTTGATTGCTGACGAAGTTGAAGGCGAAGCATTGAGTATTTTGGTGCTGAACAAGCTGAAGGGCGTATTCAACACTGTAGCCGTTAAGGCGCCAAGTTTCGGTGATCGTCGTAAAGACGTACTTCGTGATATCGCTGTGTTGACTGGTGCGACTGTGATTTCTGAAGATCACGGATTGACATTCGAAAACGCTGGCTTAGAAGTTTTGGGATCGGCACGTAAGGTGATTGTTGGTAAAGATGAAACGACAATTATCGAAGGCGCGGGCAAGCCTTCAGGTGTGAAGGAGCGAATTGCTGAGATTAAGTCGCTTTCAGAAAATGCTTCTAGCGAGTACGAGAAAGAGCAATTCGACAAGCGTGCCGCGGCTTTGTCTGGCAAGGTTGCGGTTATTAAAGTTGGTGGCGCGACTGAGACTGAAATTGACGAAAAGAAATTCCGCGTTGATGACGCCGTGGCGGCTACTAAAGCGGCTTTGGCTGAGGGAATTGTCGCTGGTGGTGGCGTAACTTTGGTCAATTTGGCTGGCAATTTGAAGGTTAATGGTGCTGATAGTTTATCTGTCGGTCGACAAATCCTAAAAGATGCTTTGAAGCAACCATTCTTGCAGATTATGAAAAATGCTGGGTTGAATGCCGATGCGCTGCTTGCTCAAGTTGAATCTGGCAAACCTGGATTCGGTGTTAATGTCATGAAGCCAGAAGATGGTCTGATTGACGTGAAGAAGGCTGGCGTGATTGATCCAGCTCGCGTGACTAAAGAAGCTGTTCAAAATGCAGTGTCAATTGCGTCAACTGCGGCAACTATGGGTGCTTTGGTGGTTGATATTCCAGAGGCTGAAGTTGCAGCTGCTCCTGGTGGTATGCCGGGAATGGGTATGATGTAAATCTGCCCCGAGCAATAAAAATCCCGCCGAAAATGGCGGGATTTTTATTTTGGAGAAATAGCTTAACGAGGATTTGAGAAATAGTCGATTTCTTTAATGATATCCAGCAAAGCCTGAGCGCGGCGAGCTTCGTCAACAATAGCTACGGCAGCGTCGTGTGCTGGTGCGATCAGAGTTTTATCGTCCGTAGAGCGAAGAAGTAATAGGTAAGTGTCAAACTTTTCCTCTGGAGAAACGTCCAGCTTGTCGACTAATGGACGCAACTCGTTCAAGGCAGTTTGCTTAATCGTATCGAGCGCAGGATCTGCAGTCGCAGTTGGAGTTGGTGCGCTGACCACTGGAGTTGGCATGACTGGCTCTGGAGCGGCAGGCTTCGTTATGTCAGTAGCAGGCTCATCGTTCTGATCTGTAGTAACAGGATCTGGTGAGATGGTTGCAGGATTAATTACAGGTGAAGCTGTAGCATTTGTTTCTTCGAATTGTAAATTATTGTCTGTACCTTGTGACACGCCAGCTAATACCTTAGCCAGTTCTTGGTCGTCACTGAATGATTGATTAGCTTGAGAATCCATTATAACCCACCTTATATATTAAATTGTTTAAGCTTATATATGTTACACTATAACATGAGTTAATCAAGGAGCGCAAGATGTTAGATGATATGAATGTGATAAAACAATACGATCCAGGCGACGTTTTAAGCGGCGTTTTGAATATTCCAGAACAAACTCGATATGAAGTGTCGATCCACGAAGGTGTGAATCAACGCCGAGATTTTAAGAATATCGTGATCGCGGGAATGGGCGGTTCAGCTTTAGCGGCTGATATGGTTCGAGTTTTGACCGCGGGCTGGTTGCATATTCCGCTTGAAGTGGTGAAGGGTTATGATTTGCCGGGATTTGTGAGCGAGGAAACGTTGGTTATCGCGGTTAGTCATTCGGGCAATACCGAGGAAACTCTGAGCTGCTATCAGCAAGCACTGGAAAAGAAGGCGTGTTTGGCGGCTATGTCGACTGGTGGAGCGTTGATTGAGCGAGCGAAAAATGACAATGTAACTTACGCCCAAGTTCCAACTGGCGCGCAGCCACGAATGTCGACGGTTTATCATCTGCGAGGATTATTGAAACTATTGCAACATTTTTGGGTGATTGATAATGATTTGTATGATCAGGTGAAAAATAGTGCTGATTGGTTGGCGGGCGAAATATCTAATTGGACAGCCAAAACGCCAGAAGCTGATAATTTGGCGAAGCAGATTGCGAAATTAACAATTGGCAAGACGTTGGTTATTTTTGGTGGTGAATTGACTTGGCCGCTGGCGTATAAGTGGAAAATTAGCTGGAATGAATCAGCGAAGAATTTGGCGTTCTCGAATCAATATCCAGAATTTAATCACAATGAATTTATTGGATGGTCGTCTCATCCTGTAGAGAAGCCGTTTACGGTTTTTGATATTCGTAGCAATTTGGAGCGGGACAGAATCCGCGAGCGAATGGAGCTGAGCGACCGACTGTTAAGTGGTAAGCGACCAAAGGCGCACGTACTGGAACTTCGAGGAAAGACGCTTATGGAACAATTACTGTGGGGCTTGGTGCTGGCTGACGCGGCGAGTATTTACACAGCCATTCTTAATGGAGTCAATCCTGGCCCAGTTCAGTTGATTGAAAAATTGAAAGCGGAACTTAGTTAATTTAATATCGTAGAGATTCGATTGGGTCGCGTCTGGTAGCGCGGGCTGCTGGATATACGCCAGAAATTACGCCGATGATTATTGACAGTCCAATTGATAAGACGGCTGTTTGCCAATAAATATAAGGTGTGAGTGGCAAGTATAAGCTGGCAATATAAGCTCCCGCCAAGCCTAATCCGTAGCCCAATATTCCGCCGAGAAATCCGATGATCGCTGCTTCGATTAAGAATTGATTGATAATATCCCAGCCTGTGGCGCCGACGGCTCGTCTGACGCCGACTTCACGCTGGCGCTCGGCGACATTGACAAGCATCACGTTCATAACGCCTATTCCACCAATTAACAGAGAAATAATGCCGATGACAGTTAAGATTATCGAGAGAAACCTCGCGACATTAGACTTCTTTTCGTTGATTTCTTCGCCAGAAACGATTCGATAATTCTTATCGCTATCATGATTCTTCTTCAAAATATCGTCAGCCGATTTTATGACTGAATTGAGATTTTTATGATCTTTGGTAGTTACGATGATTTGCTGAATCTGCGGCGTTCCTTGAGTGAATTTTTTAATCACGGACAATGGAATAATGGCGGCGTTATTAAAATTCACGTCCAAATAACTGGCTGGATTTTCAATATTCTTCAACACGCCAACAACGGTCAATGGTTGATTTCGGATGTAAATAACGTTTCCGATGGACCTTTCGGTGCCGAACAAATCGACCGACAATTGCTGGCCGACGACAACTCCGCCGATGTCGTTAATAAATTGCCCAGTAGCAATTTGCAAATTGGCGACGTCTTTTAGCGATTCCGTACTGCCGATTAACGCGGCGTTTTGGATATCGATTTTACCTTCGCGGGCGCGCAGTTCGGCGTGTAAAAACGCGATCGGCGCGGCTTTTGTGTTGGCAATTTTTCCTATATCCCTGGCGTCCGTTTCAGTCAATGTGTTGACCGTCGTCGTGTTGTCGGATTCGGTCAGCAGATTCGGGACAGCTTTTTGATTGCCAGACTTAACAATGGCAACAGGAGTGGATGATTGGTTGGAATTGTCGCCGAATAGGTGATTAAATCCGCCAGTCAGAGATAGAACCATGGTGATACTGGCGATGCCAATAGCTACGCCTACAATTGTCAAGAATGTTCGTCCGCGATTAGCTCGTAGCGCCTGAGTAGCGTTCTCAAAATGATTTTTTACTAATATTTTCACGATTTTTTCGCCCTCGATTTCTTTGAAGATTTTTGCTTCTTAGGTTTTTCTTCTTTTTCGTCGTCTACAATTAACTTCTTAGTGAACTTGCGCTTTTCCTTATGCTCGTCAGTGTCGATTTTTCCGTCCAGCATAGTGATGACGCGACTGGCATAATGAGTCAATTCTGGGTTGTGAGTAACCATAATTATAGTATTGCCGCGACGGTGTAGGTCGGACAATTCTTCCATAATGAGATGACTCGATTTGCTATCCAAATTTCCTGTTGGTTCGTCGGCTAAGATAATTGACGGACTATTAACCAACGCTCTGGCAATTGCTACGCGCTGAACCTGACCGCCAGATAATTGATGTGGCATATAATATTCACGCTGTCCCAGATGAAAAGTTTTCAGAATGCGGCTAGCTTCCTGGAGTCGTTTGACTTTCCCGAGTCCTTTATACGTTAACGGCAACGCCACGTTTTCAATTACAGTCAGGCGAGGAATAAGATTGAAATTCTGGAAAACGAAGCCGATGTGTTTGGAGCGAATTTTGGCGCGTCGTCGTGAGCTCAGATTGTCGACAGCGACATCGTCCAGATAATATTCGCCCTCTGATGGCTGGTCTAATAGTCCAAGGGTGTTTAATAAAGTAGTTTTTCCGCAACCGCTTGGTCCCATAATAGCGATAAATTCACCCTTTTTAACGGTTAAATCGACGTTATCTAAGGCGCGAATCTCAGCGTCGCCAAAGCCAAATTTTTTGGTGACATTAACAAGCCTAATGCGTGGTGGAATAGTTTCTTTCATCTTTGACTTATTATAGAGAATGAATGTGATTAAGTGCAACCATAAGGGGCAATAAAGTTGTGGTATAATTATCAACAAGGAAGGGTGCAGGAGTGGTTGAACTGGCACGCCTGGAACGCGTGTAACGGAGCAATCTGTTCGAGGGTTCGAATCCCTCTCCTTCCGCCAAGAGATATTTGAGAGGTTATTATGGAAATATACGAACATCATACAGAAAAGCGTATAGAAACAAGAGAACATTATACGTACTTAATCAATATTTTGATAGACGCATATAATGCTGGTAAGCTACCAGAGATAAAAGATATTATTATCGAACCTGAATATGGGTATGTGGCGTCAATTGAGTATAATTCTGGAGAACACAGAGTTTTATATGGACATGATCCTGGGTTTAATTCAGGAAGTGCAGAGCAATTAGCTAATGATAAGGGGTATACAAAGTTTTTGCTTAGAGAAAATGGCATAGATTGTGCAAGAGGTTCTGAATTTCTTTTACCTTGGTGGGCGGATATGCTGCGTCAATCAGACCGTCAACAGTTTAATCACTCTATGCGTGACACAAAAGAAGCCCTTGGCTATATTGATAAATCTTTAGGATTTCCTGTCTATGTTAAACCTAGCAGAGGTTCTCAAGGAGTTGGTGTAGCTAGAGTTGAAACCGCTGAAGAACTTGATAAGCTTCTTAATCAGTATAACGAGGAGCGTGTTAAAGTAGCTGTCATTGAAGAAGAATTAAAAATGCCTGACTATCGCATATTGGTTTTTGATGATGAGGTAGTTAATGCCTATGAGAGACGACCTTTTTCTGTTAAGGGCGATGGAGTAAGTAATTTAGAACAGCTAATTGATTTGAAACATAAGACCTTGGTAGATTCTGGTAGAGATATACATTTTGAAAGGCAGCTACCTATAATTATGAATAAATTAGGGAAAATGGGTCTGTCTATGACCGATATTATACCGGAAGGCGCAGATGTTCGTTTGATGGATATATCAAATTTATCAGCAGGAGGAACGCCAGTTGATGTCGGTGAAGTTATGCATCAACGGTGGCGAGATCTAGCTGTCAGGGTGGCAAGAATCTTTGATTTACGAATATGTGGGGTTGATTTGGCGTGTAAGGATATTACGCAATCAGATAGCGAATACGGCGTAATAGAGGTAAACGCAACGCCTGGTGCCAAACAATTTATGGCAAGCGGTGTGGCTCAGCAGGAAAAGCTAGAAGATATTTTTGTTAAATTCTTCCGAACATTATAATGATCTACCTTGCCGCAAATTCACTCACCAAATAAAACGACCCAGCAACAACGACGTACGTATCAAGCTGCTGGGCTTTCTCGATAGCTTTTGTGAGAGCTCTGTCTGGATTGTATTCAATCTCGACTGCAGATTTCATACTGTATCTGATTATAGCAAAAATAGGTTGTAATTTTTACTAAATAGCTTGCAAAACACTAGATATAGCGGCTATAGTTATTATTGTACGCTATATATATAGCGAGCCCATAAATAAACAAAAACACAAGCTACAAAGACACGCTACCAGATGAGGTGATGGTGGTTTGTTTTTAAGAGGGGAAATTAAGGAGGGTATGTGAAAGAAATTAACGTAATTAAGAGAGACGGAACGAAGGAGCCATTTGATGCTAATAAAATTAACACGGCTATTTTAAAGGCATGCGAAGGTTTGCCGGACCAAATTTCTAAAGTTGTTCAAGTGGCGACCGAATTGCAATTGACGTTATTTGATGGAATTACGACCGAACAATTGGATGAAGCAGTTATTCAAACAGTTCTCCAAAACGTTAAGGATGACCCAGACTATGATAAAATCGCGGCACGATTGCTACTAAAAACTGTCTATAAGCAGATTTTGGGCGATTATGAAACGGCGGAAGAATTGAAAAAGCTTCATGCGCGCGAATTTCCGAAGTTCGTTAAGGCGGCAGTGAAAGAAGGATTGCTAGATAAGCGCATGGCTGACGGTAGATTTGACTTGAAAAAGCTGGCGGCGGAACTTGATCCAGCGCGTGATGATTTGAGTAAATATTTGGGTGTGGTTACCAATAAAAATCGTTATGCTCTTCGTAAGCAAAACGGTTCACCAATTGAAACGCCGCAATTCACTCACATGCGTATTGCTATGGGGCTTAGCTATAATGAATCTGACCCAACGACTGCAGCGATTGAGTTTTATAATCACATGAGTAATTTGGAGTACGTTCCTGGCGGCTCAACGCGAGTTAATGCTGGCGGCTCGTTCCCGCAGCTCAGTAACTGTTTCTTGCTTAATGTCGATGATGATATGGAATCAATTGCTAAGGCTGTTCGCGACACGATGTGGATTGCTAAAGGTACGGGCGGAATTGGTATTGGCTTTACGAAGCTACGTGCAGCGGGCAGTCCAGTTAAAACCACCAATACTGAATCGACTGGCCCAATTCCATTTATGAAGATGATTGATACGGCGCTTTTTGCGGTTTCTCGTAAGGGAAAAAAGGCTGGTGCGGCTGCAATTTACATGGAAAACTGGCACCTTAATTTTGATCAATTTGTTGATCTTCGTCAAAACTCTGGCGACCCATATCTAAGAACCAGATTTGCTAATACCGCGGTATTTATTTCTGACGAATTTATGAAGCGAGTAGAAAAAGATCAAGATTGGTATCTGTTTGATCCAGCGGAAACTCCAGATTTGACGGAATTATATGGTGAGGCGTTTTCGGCGCGATATAAAGAATATATCAAGATGGCGGAAGCTGGGAAATTGCGAACATTTGATAAAGTTCCAGCTCGTCAGCAATTTAAGCGCATTTTGACCAGTTTGCAGGCGACGTCACATCCGTGGCTGACCTGGAAAGACACGATTAACGTGCGCGCATTAAATAACAATACGGGCACAATTCACCTCAGTAACTTGTGTACGGAAATTACATTGCCGCAGGATAAAAACAACATTGCGACGTGTAATTTGGTGAGCATTAATTTGTCGGCATTTCTCAGTGAAGATAAGACTTGGGATTGGGATAGATTGAAAGAAGCGGCTCGTGCGGCGGTGCGACAATTGGACAATTTGTGCGACATCACTCAAACGCCAATTCCAGAAGCGATGCATTCGAATCAGCAAACTCGAGCGATTGGCCTCGGGATTATGGGTCTTTCTGATGTGTTGGAAAAATTGGGTTATTGCTACGAATCGAAAGAAGCGTATGATTTGGTTGATCAATTGACGGAGTTCATTAGCTATCACGCCATCGATCAGTCGGCTGATTTGGCAGAAAAATTGGGCAGTTATCCAACATTCGCGGGCAGTGGTTGGAGCAAGGGAATTCTTCCGATTGATACGGTCGATAAATTGTCGAAAGATCGCGGCGTGAAGGTGAAAATAGACCAAAAGACGCGACTGGACTGGGATGGTTTGCGAAAGAAGGTGAAGAAGGGAATGCGAAATGCGACTCTTATGGCAATTGCGCCGACGGCTAACATTGGTCACGTGGCGGGAACGACTCCTGGAATTGATCCGCAATTTGCGCAGATTTTCAGTCGCTCGACTTTGAACGGTAAGTTTTTGGAAGTGAACCATAATTTAGTTCGCGATTTGAAGAAGCTTGGATTGTGGGACAATTTGAAGGATGATATTTTTGCGGCTCAGGGCGATATTCAAGATATTGACGGTATTCCTCAGAATATCAAGGATGTTTATAAAACAAGTTTCCAGCTCAGTCCGTATGCGTTTATTGAAGTGGCGGCTAGGGCTCAGAAGTGGGTTGATCAAGCGATTTCTCGAAATATGTACCTGGAGACGCGAGATATTGATGAATATGTGAAGATTTATTCGGAAGCGTGGAAGCGTGGCTTGAAAACGACTTACTATCTGCATGTTAAGCCGCGTCATCAGTCGGAGCAAACGACGGTTTCAGTTGATAAAATTGCAGAACAAAAAGTCCGCACAAATAGTAAAGTGCGCGGATTTGGATTTGCGAAAATTAATAAATAAGGAGGAAATTAAGATGGGAATTTTAGGTTCAGGATTACGCGATGGATTGTCACTTCACCCAATTCGTTACCCTTGGGCGTATGATCTTTATAATCAAGCAGTGGCTAACACGTGGTTTCCAAACGAAGTTCAATTAGTGCAGGATTTGGCAGATTTTGAAAAACTGTCAGATGATGAAAAGCACGCATTGAAAACGGTTATTAGCTATTTGAATCCAAACGAGTTATTGATCAATAAATCATTGGCGTTCGGTATTTATCCATATGTGAACGCGGCGGAAGCTCAACTATATTTGTCGAAACAGATGTGGGAAGAAGCTAATCACTTCATGACATTTGAATACATTATTGAGACATTTCCGTTTGATCGCGAGGAAATTTACGCTGCGGGATTTGGTAAAAAATCATTGGCCGACAAGGCTGACTTCCAGAATAAGCATTTGGATGTGATGCTTGATCCGAATTTGGATATTTATTCGCTGGAAGGCAAGAAGGATTTCGTTAGGTCTTTGGTGGCATATAACATTGTGCTGGAGGGAATTTGGTTCTATTCAGGCTTTATGGTTGGCATGAGTTTCCGCCAGCGTAATTTGTTGCGTAATGTCGGCTCATTACTGGACTGGATTACTCGCGACGAAAATCTTCATTTGACGTTTGGTATCAATTTGCTTTTGACAATTTTGGACGAGAACCCAGAATTGCAAACACAGGAATTTGCCGAGGAAATTCGTGGCTTGATTCTGCAGGCAGTGGAACTTGAGAAGGCTTACAACAAAGATATGCTACCAAAGGGAATTTTGGGATTGAATGCTGATTACGTGAACCAATATGTCATGCACATGACCGACCGTCGCTTGCAGGAGTTAGGTTTTGAGCCTGAATATAACGTGCCAAATCCAGCCAAATGGATGGCAGCTGCCAATGATACGCTGGAATTGGTGAATTTCTTTGAAAGTACAAACACTAGCTACGAAGTTAATACCACGAAATAATGAGGGGTTGATGTTATGAATGAATTAGCAAAAGAAATATTAGATACTGTTGAAGTTGGCGCGTTGGCGACGGTGAATGTTGATAGAAGTCCTTTGGTGACGCCGCTGCACTTTGCGCGATTGGATGATTCTATAATTTGGATATCAGAGCCGACTGCACGCCATTCAGAAAATGCGTTTCGAAACGGTAAGGCGGAATTTGTGGTTTGGGATGATAAAAAGCGAGCGGTCTTCTTAAAGACTAACGTGACTGAACTTCCAGAATCTGAGAAAGATGCGGCAATGGTGGCTTATAAAGAGAAGCTAGCTGATTTTATGCCACGTTGTGAAAATCCGCAAATATACGTTGCGCCAATTGGTGAACTTGATGAAAAAACTACAACGGGCAATTGGCTGCATTTTATTGCATAAGCACTATATCTAGCGTAAAATTAGTTAAGTAACTACTAAATATAGGGGAAAATGAAAATGAATGCAAGTCAAATTATTACTGATGACATGACTTTGGAAGAAAAATTAAGTGCCATTGACGCAGCTCTTAAAGCGGCGCAAGAAGCGGCTGATGATCAAGCAAAGTCGAACGGCACTGTTGCGGCACCAGTTGACCCAGCAAGCCTGACTATTTGTGACGGTTGCGAATAAGGTCCATCAGCAGATCTGATTATTGACAATATAGGGCTTTATATTGTATAATTAAGGGTATCGTGAAAAAAATTGAGACTTTTTCAGGATCTGAGGCTATAAAAGAGATTAAACAGTGCGCTAAAAAGGGCGCATCTGAAGGTCTGTATGATCCGAGCCCAAGAAGACTGCGCGTTCCTCTTGAATTGGTTACTGATTTGCTTTTTGGTAATGTGGGGGATGTTGTCGTTGAGGGGGCTGATAATCTTTTTAAGGCAACTAAGAAAACCGAGGAAAACAAGGGTGTTATATTTGCTACAAGTCACCTAACGGACGTTGATGTTTCGACTGTTGCTAGCGTAGTTTCTAAGTTTAGACATATAGGCGTGACAGTAGCCTCCACTAATATGGGTCTTTGGCATCAGAG